>USPJ01000147.1 GCA_900556645.1 uncultured Lachnospiraceae bacterium | reverse complement strand
ATATGTTTCTTTTTATTGAGATTTTTTATTAATAAAAAACGGATGACCTTACAGCCATCCGTCTATAATTGCAATTCCCTTATCCACATCCACATCTGCCACCGCAGACGTCAACTCTTCCATAACCTGTTCTAAGCTTTCCGGCAGCTTCGTATTTGTCAACTGTTCAACTGCTCCGTCGGCTGTATCCAAATCAAAGACCTCCAATGCCTGACGCAGGGTTTGCAACAGTTCCCGAAGTTCTTCCGCGGATATCTCCTGTTTTTCCTTTCCCCGTTTTGGCAGGCGGCTCTCGTACTCAGTTCCCACCTTTTCATACAATTCCAACAGCTTTGGGGTCTGGCGTTCTATTTCTTCCCAGAAGTTTTGATTTCCGCAGCCCTCCAGATACGCAGCCATTCCCGACAGTTCCGTGGCTCCCACTACTGCTGCTGCACTTTTTAATGCATGGACTTCCACGGTATATCTGCGGACATCCTGCTCCTCCAAAGCTTTCTCTATCTGTGCAATCTTTGCCTTTCTGGTAACACAGAAGGTTCGCAATAACTCCTCATCTATCCCGATTTCTTCTTTTTCCGGCTGCTTCGGCTCATATTTTCCCGGCTTCTGCAACGATTCCTCTGGCAGATAGGACCGAATGACCGCCTCCAGTTTATTGCCATCCAGAGGCTTTGACAAAAAGTCTGTAAATCCTTCTGCCAGATACATCTCTTTCGCTCCTGCAATGGCATTGGCCGTCAAAATAATAACCGGAGTATCTTGACATGGAATATCGGACATCTCTTTTAATCGGTGCAAAGCTTCTATTCCGTCCATTCCCGGCATCATATTATCCATCAAAATCAAGTCATAGTGGTTCTCTGCCGCCAGTTCTAAGGACGCCTCACCGCTCATCGCCATCTCTATCTGAATCTTTGTCTCTTTTAAAAGGTTTTGTGCCACCTTCAGATTAATCTCATTGTCATCCACCAATAAAATTCGGGCATCCGGTGCACAGAATTTCGGCTGATAAGAACTTTTTTTCTTTAGGAACTGCTCATCCCGTTTCTGATAATCTCCAATAGCATCCCACGACATTACTTTCTGTGGTAATAGAACTCGGAACGTGGAACCTTCGCCGTAAACGCTCTCCACTTCCAGTCTTCCATCCATCATATCAATAAGCCGCTGGGTAATGTTCATTCCCAATCCAGTACCCTCAATCTCCCGATTTTGTTCTTCATCTAATCTGCGGAAAGACTCAAACAGTTTTTCTCTGTCCTCTTCTCGAATTCCGATTCCTGTATCCTTTACCTCTATCCGCAGGATGATGGTATCCTGCTGCTGTTTTTCAAAATCTACGCTTAGGGTAACGCTTCCTTCTTTTGTATATTTTACTGCATTGGTAAGCAGATTTGTCACAATCAGTTTAATCCGCATATCATCTCCGAACAATTCCTCCGGCGTTTCCTCATCCACATGAATATTTAGTTCCAAATTTTTTTCCTTATATCGGAAATCAATCAGATTTACCAAATCATTCAATACTGAAGACAGATGATAAGATACCGGTAACAATTCCATTTTTCCCGATTCAATTTTGGACAAATCCAACAAATCATTTATCAGCGACAACAGGGTCTTTGCCGCACTCTGGATATTGGATGCATACTCCATCAACTCTTCATCCTGATACTCCCGCAAAATCATTTCGTTCATTCCGATAATGGCATTGATAGGTGTCCTTATCTCATGGGACATATTCGCCAGAAAATCCGACTTTGCCTGACTGGCACTCTCTGCCTTCGCCTTGGCGTCCTTTAACTCTTCCGCCATCTGGATATCGGGACTTTCATGAATCAGATAGATAGATAACGTCATCATAAAAATCCCAAATCCGCTAATTAATGAAGTTGGATAGAATAACTGTATTACAGAGATTATCAATTCGATAAGCATTGGCGTCAAAATTAACATCCATTTTTTTCGAGTAAGTACGCTGTGATACCGAATGATATAAAAAAGCGATACCAGCAGTCAGCATCCCACCAATATGTAACAGGATAGTACCGGTATTCCATAAGAATAGTTTCCCTCAGGAGTCTCTATATACTACAGTTTTCCAAATATTAGTAGCAATAATGCTATTACCAACAACGGATGCCAGAAAAAACGTATTTTTCCCTCTTTTCCTGCTGCCGTCATAATAGTGAAATACACATATCGAAAAGACAAAAAAACAAAAATCAGAACAGAACCAATAAAGATACTATGGCACACACGATTCAAAATAGGAGGTACCGTATCCAAATGATTCACCGTATACACGGTAATCATATCAAAACTAAGATTCAGAATCGCCGCCAACAGCATCTGACTGAAAAGTCCATAGTTATAGTTGTTCTTTCTCTTAGCACTGAAATATAAGGTGGCGATATATATCGTCAATATCAACAGTGCCATCTGCATTTTTATCATACTTATTCCCCGCCGTTAAAAAATTCTTCCAACCGGCTGATAATCTTCTTGCCTGCAATAGGCTTTAGGATATATCCCTCCGGCTGCAATTCCAACACTTCAACAATCTTTTCTTTTTCCGCTACTGCCGTCAAAAAGAATACCGGAATATCCTCCGTCTCCGGGTTTCCTCTGAGCATCTCAAACATCATTTTTCCGTCACAGGCCGGCATTTCATAATCCAGCAAAATCACATCCGGTTTGGAATTTTCAATTGCCGCAAAGGTTTTCATTGCTGAATTGGCAAGAGACACCTCGTATTGCTTTTCCAACACTCCTTTGATGGTCCGAAGCATCATTCCACTGTCATCCACTACCAATACTTTGCGTTTTTTCATATTCATCACCTCATCCTTTCCCTCTTCCACACGGTGTTTGATATGCTTCAATGCTTCCTCAAAAATATCCACTACATGCTGATCATCTAAGGAGTAATAGATATTTTTCCCCTCTCTTCGGGACTTTACCTGTCCCTCCAACTTTAATATCTTTAATTGATG
The DNA here is from genome assembly GCA_900556645.1 of uncultured Lachnospiraceae bacterium. Next base: position 1,471 of record USPJ01000147.1, on the reverse strand, counting down.
GGAAACCAGCGACTGGGAAAGCCTTAATGCCGCTGCCAGATCATTAACACACAGCTCCTGTTTGGAAAGAGCATATATGATTCTTACACGATTCTCTTCACTTACCGATTTAAAAAAAGATGCCAGCTTTTCCACATAAGTATCCGGTATCATATCTTGTTCTATATTTTCAATCATTTCTTCTTTTTCCACCTAAAACACCCCTTTTTTACAGTATATCGAACCTCCCTCTGTTCTGTCAATGCGGCTTTTTTCATCCCTCTTTACTGCTGCAGAAAACAAATCATCAAATACTCATCCTGATAGGTTCCGTCCTTCATCCTTTGGGCATGTTTTACGGTTCCACAATTTTCAAAACCGTATTTTTCATAGAGGTGGATTCCCCGTTCATTGGTGGATACCACTTCCAGTTCCACCTGCTCGTAACCTATCTGCTTTGCACACTCCAGACATTTTTCCAAAAGCACACTGCCCAATCCCATTCCCCAATATTCCTGACGGATGGAAATTCCAAAAGAAGCACGGTGTCTGGTTCTGATTCGGTTCAAAATCATATGAATGTTGGCATTGCCAATCATTTTATCCCCCACAAAAAGTCCGGTAAATACCTCCTCCTCTGAGTCTCCCACCCGCTCTATCAGTTCTTGCTCCTCTTCTATGGTCATGGAAATCTCCTCCGGATAACGTACCATAAAATTGGTCTCCCCGGAAGTAGCCCTCATATAGTCAAGCATCTGCTGGGCATCCTCTTTTTTCGGACTTCGCAGAATTGCCGTCTCACCATTTTTTAATAAAATTTTTCGTTCTTCTATTCTCATAATCGTCCTCCAAAATTTATTCTTTTGTGAATATTCCATGTTTTTTACATATTATTTATTGAAACTGTTTATCCTTTTTATTATAATTCTCACAAAGGTAAAAAGCAACGACCGCACTTTGGCATTGCCGGAAAGGAGCTACGATTGGAACGTCAGGAAACTTATCGTTTATTAATTGAACATGAGATAAAACATTTGGAAGAACACGCCCGTTTTCTGGAAACTAAAAATTATACACAGCACGGCGGCATTACCGTATACGAGCATTGCATCAATGTTGCTTTTATGAGCTGTAAAATCGCCGATAAATATCATCTGGATGTAAACTACCTCTCCCTTATCAGGGGTGCTTTACTCCATGATTATTTCTTATATGACTGGCACGAAAAAAATCCCGCCCACAGCCCTCACGGCTTTAAGCATGCCAGATTTGCTTTGGACAATGCCAGACAGGATTGCTCTTTGACAGCAATGGAGGAAAATATCATCCTTCGTCATATGTTTCCTCTTACCCCGGCATTTCCTGCCTACAAGGAGAGTTGGATTGTATCCCTTGCGGATAAAATCTGTGCTTCTGCGGAAATGTACCAGAATTACAAACAGCGGCTATTTGCCTCTGCCTCTGCAAAATAAATGAAAAAAGCTATCCTAGA
>USPJ01000146.1 GCA_900556645.1 uncultured Lachnospiraceae bacterium | reverse complement strand
CCCCGGTACGCTCAAGATGGGCCTCAATCGCACGCCTGCCGGCTTCAAAAGCATACATCTTGCTTGCAGGATTATCTGCGGTAGATGCCTTGTGGGTTCTCCAGTGATAAAGGATCTCCGGAATATGCCCTACTTTTCCGGCTGTTTCTATGCAGCGGAAAATAAAATCATGGTCCTGTGCTCCGTCATATTCCCTTTGGAAACCGCCTGTCTTTTCCAAAAGCCCTCTCTTAAACACAAACAGATGACAGATGTAATTCATGCTGCAAAGTAAATCCACGTTAAAATCCGGCTTGAAATGAGGTTCAAACAGCTTTTTCCCTGCCATATCGATTTTATCTTCGTCAGAATAGATAACATCCCGTTTCGGATTCTCGTTAATTGCCTTAACACACTGGTACAGGGATTCCTCCGTCAGCAAATCATCATGGTCTGCCAGTACAATATAATCGCCTTCTGCCATCTCCAATGCTGCGTTGGTGTTACCTGCAATTCCCAGATTATCTTCCAACAATCGATATTTTATCCGACGTTCCTCTTTCTGAAAGCCTTCCACCAGCTGTTGCAGATTGTTCTCGGCTCCGCTTCCGTCTGCCAGACAAAGCTCCCAATTTCCATAGGTCTGCCCTTGGACAGATGCAATCAGCTCCGTCAGATATTTATGGTTGGTCTGATACAACGGCACAGCAATGCTGAACTTCGGCTGAATCCCAAACTGTTCCTGTCTTTGTCTTTCCAGTTCTTCCGGGGTGACAGCGTATTTTTTGAGAAAATCCTCATAGGTAACACAATCTTTTTGCCCACGCAGTTTTAATTTGGTACGGCGGATAGTCCTTTTTAATCCGTTTCTCTTAAAGTATGCCACCGCTTTTTTTGCCATGCTGACAGTCTTATGTCCGGTCTTCCCTTTCCGCACATTCTCAACAGAAATGCTCTGTATCTTCTGTTTTCCTCCTGCGGTAATGACCAGCTTTAATTGTTTCATCCCGGTATCTGCCATCTCTATTTCGTATCCCGCCTTAAATTCCGGCTCCAGCTCTTCATAGAAATCATTGACATCCTTTCGGTAATGACGTTTGACACTTTTTTCTACCTTTTTTCCGTCTGCATACAATTCAAAACAGGTATCTTCTCCGGCAATGCTCCACCCGGTAAGTATCACTTTTCCATCTTCGATACGTTCCAACTCCTGATTTCCGGCAACGGTACCCAACAGCTTTTTCAACTGCTGACCTTTTAGGATGTAATCCGTACAATTCTGTTTTTCGTTGCGAAACTCTATCTTTTTTACTTCCTTCCAGCTTCCGGTCAGTGTCAATTTTCCTATAATTTCCTGTGAAATATTCATACGATATTCCAGATACTTTCTGCGAATATCATTTCCTTCTTTTATGTGATATTCCACCGGAACCTTCCGATTGTCCACATAAACGGCATCTTCCTGAAAATTATCATTCCCTACAACGCAGGAAAATACCAATGTATTCTTCTCCTGTAAATGTTCTCTCACATCTACCAGTATAAAATCTTTTTCCGACATATGAGACTCCCATCTTCTATGTTTTTCCATTCGCTCATCTCGTCTATTCTACCAAAAATGAAGTGACAGGTCAATGTAACCTGTCACTTCTTGGTTTTCTTCTTATTCTATTTGCCACTTCTGCCTTCTGCTTTTCCATAATTTACATAGTGCATATAATATGCTTTCAGGTTATTGCCATATGCCCCTTTCAAATCCTGATTATTGTTTCGGTAAGCATATACATTAAATTCTGAACTTCCCTGACGCCCCTCACTCATTCCGTTATTCACAAAGTGAGCAAGTACTGCTACATCATTTCCTTCGTATGCCTTTTTTATATCCGAATGCTGTGATATATAGTAATTGTAATCATATACTGCTGCATAGTTTACGCCATTGTATACGGTTGTGGCTCCCTGCAAGGTATTACATCCGGTTCCTTTTCTTCCCTCTGCCTTTCCATTATTCACATAATGCAGATAATAAGATTTTAGATTGTTTCCGTAGGCTCCTCGTAAATCCGCATACTGGTTTCGATAGGAATATACATTAAAGCTGTTGTTTCCCTGACGGCCCTCGTTCATTCCGTTATTCACAAAGTGAGCAAGTACTGCCACATCATTTCCCCCATATGCTTTATTTATATCCGGGTACTGTGATATATAGTAATTGTAATCATATACTGCCGCATAATTTACACCATTATATACCGTTGCCGCTCCCTGCAACGTAGTACAACCGGTTCCCTGACGGCCTTCCGCTTTTCCATACTGTGTATAATGGAGGTAATATGGTTTCAAATTATTTCCATAGGCTCCTCTTAAATCTGCATACTGATTTCGATAAGAGTATACGTCAAAGGTACTGATTCCCTGACGACCTTCGTTCATTCCATAATTCAGGAAATGCCAAAACGCCACATTTTTATCATTTCCATAGGCTGCTTTTAAATCACCATAACGGTTCAGATAATAGGTTGCATCAAAAACATTACTGTAATCAACACCTCCGTATTTGTATGTAGTTCCACCGGTAGGATTGTTGACCCCGATGCTGGCTGCCACCATATTTGATGCCACTCCATTGTACACGGTAATGGCTTTTACAGTCTTTGCTGCTTCAATGGTAACAGGCCCCGAGTAAACATTGGAAGCTGTGGTAGGACTGCTGCCATCCAATGTATAGTAAATGGTTCCTCCATTCTTTGCACTGGTAATGGAAATCACCGTATTTCCGTTATTATAAGTCGGAGTAATGGTTGGTGCCTTCTCATAATCCGGCAGATATCCCAGCCAATAGGAGGACTCTGTATGATCCCCTCCCGAATCTAATGCCAGCAGCTGTTCCGTAGATATATTGTAGAAGGTTGTTTCCATTCCAGGATTATCATTCCATGTGGCATCCACATGATACCATGTATTATTTATTTTAATCTGATTCCATTCATGGGTGTTACTGGTTACACAGATGGTATCCAGTCCTACCGCATTACACAACAGTGCAAAGGTCTGGGCATATCCTGCACACACCGTTGCCCCTCCTGCATTCATCAGCAAACTGTAACAGCTTTGATTATATGCTGCCATAGAATCATAACTGGCATTTGTCAATACCAGCTCATGGGCTTTGGCTTCTTTTGTGAGAGCATCACTTTGGCTTCCTATAACTGAAACCCAGTTGTCAATCTTAGTCTTAAATGCCTCGGTCTTCGCTGCTCTAGTGGCACCGTTGGTAAAATCCGTATACATTCCCAAAGCAATGTTTCCACTGCCTGACCAGTAATATTCATTAATAAAATAGTACTGCGGATTACTGAAACGGAACATCAACAGAACGGAAATTGCCTCATTCTGACTTAATCCATAACTGGAATATGAAACATAGGACATCATGCCGCTGTACACTCCGCTGGACACCTCCACACTCTCCACATCTGTAGTTCCAGTAAGATAAGAGTAGCACACGGCGTCCAATGCCTGAAACAGTCCCTGCTTTCTGCTGTCCATTTTGTTATAGTAATAATCTGTTGCATATTTGTTCCACTCTGATTCCTGTGCATGGGAAGAATTCAAAACAACACTTCCCGCCTCCTGCACATATTCCGCCGGGTCCGAATCAATCTGTACAATCCGTAAATCCGTATCCTGCGGCAACTGTGTCTCATTCTCCGCAAAAACTGTTTGCGGAATTAACATACACAAGGTCAATACTACTGCAAATAACGTTTTCATCCATTTTTTCAATTTCATGTGCTACCCTCCCTTTTTTATTTTGCTTCTCTTCCTTCTGCTTTTCCATGGTTTACATAATGCATGTAATATTCTTTCAAATTATCTCCGAATGCATTCTGCAAATCTGCATATCTGTTTTTGTAAGCATATACATTAAATCCTGCATTTCCCTGTCTGCCTTCGCTCATTCCATGATTTACAAAATGGGCAAGTACTGCCACATCATCTCCGCCATAGGCACTGGCAATATCCCCATATGCCTTTGTATAGTAATCATAAGCATATACTGCGGAATAATCTACTCCGTTATAAACAGTCAAGGCTCCCTGTAAGCTGTTGCAGCCGGTTCCTTTCCGTCCCTCTGACTTTCCGCTGTTGATATAGTGCAGATAATATGCTTTCAGGTTATTTCCAAAACCTCTCCGCAAATCTCCGTATTGGTTGCGGTATGAGTTCACGTTAAACTCTGCACTTCCCTGTCGACCTTCACTCATTCCATGATTTACAAAATGAGCAAGCACTGCCACATCATCTCCACCATAGGCATTAGCGATATCCCCATATGCCTTTGTATAGTAATCGTAGTTATATACTGCGGAATAATCTACTCCGTTATAAACAGTCAGAGCTCCCTGCAAGCTATTGCAGCCGGTTCCCTTTCTTCCTTCTGCTTTTCCGCTGTTCATATAATGCAGATAATATGCTTTCAGATTATTTCCGAAGCCTCTCCGTAAATCTCCGTATTGGTTGCGGTATGAGTTCACGTTAAACTCTGCACTTCCCTGTC
>USPJ01000145.1 GCA_900556645.1 uncultured Lachnospiraceae bacterium | reverse complement strand
AAATCAACTCTTACGGAATATGGAATGTTCTCTCGTTTGGCAATTGCACAATAATAACCAATTACACTATCTGCCGCACGATTTGTACAGAAATGCATCTCAAGGCTCGGAATTCTTGCAACCGTATCTGAAAGATATTCTTTTATTTTTTCCTGCTCCTGTAATTGTTTTTCATAGGTTTCCAATTCCTGTTCGGAAGGCTTCACCAGAACAATTCCCTGCTTTGCATCTACAATTACCTTATCTCCATCTGCTGCCTCTGTACCTTCCAAACTCACACCTACTAAGGTTACAAAGCCTTTTGCTTTTGCTATGATTACGGTATGGGAAGTCTTACTTCCGTTCTCCAAAAGGATTGCTTTTACCTGCTTTTCCGAAAGTCCTGCCATAATAGACGGCTCGATGTCTTTTGCACAAAGCACGGCACAATCACCTTCAACAGCAAATTCTTTCATGTGAAGCAGTTTCCTGAGAATCCGGTTTCCTACATCTACGATATCCTTTTGACGTTCTCTCAAATAATCATCGTCAATGCCTTCAAACATTGCTTTGAAGTCTTCCACCGCTTGCCGTACCGCCAAAGGTGCCGGCATCTTCTGTTCCAGATACCCCATAACTGCATCTTCCAGAGTAATGTCCTCTAAAAACAACTGGTGAGCCTCTAAAATCTCCGCCTCACTCTCAGCTAACTGTTCTCTATTTTCCAACAGATTTGCCAAATCTTCTTTTGCCGATTCCAGAGCTTCCTGATAACGTCCTTTTTCTTCTGCTATTTCTCCTGCAACATAATCTTCTATTTGCTTCTCGTAGTCAGTATTTAAAAATTGCAGAGTACCAATGGCCACACCTTCTACCACGACATTACCTTTAATCCACATTCTGTACACCTCTAATCCTCATAAAATCCTTGACTGAACATATCATCTAATTGGGCAAACACCTCTTCTTCATCTTCTCCGGATACTTCTACCAGCACTTCTGTTCCTTTTTTTGCTCCAAGAGTTGTAAGCATCAGCATACTTTTTCCATTGGCCGTTTTTCCGCCCGACTCCAGAGTTACTGTACTTTTGTGCTTTCCTACCAGTTTTGCAATATCTGCTGCAGGTCTCGCATGTATTCCTAATTTATTTGTAATTTTATAAGTTGCTGATTTCATTTTTTTCACCTCTTAACTTTTAATCTAACTTGGACACCTGTTTTGCTAACTCTGCCGCCTCAACTACTTCTTTTAAAGTGCCGCCGATGGCTGCCTGTACCGCTGCACTGATGGCTCCTTCCAATATCGGTGCATCTGCGATAATTACTTCGATATCCTCCTCTAATAAATCAATGGCAGTCTGGGAACTCAGAATACCGCTACCTAAGTCTGCCAGCAATACCACTCCTTCGCCGTCATTGGCTTCCATGATACCCTGCTGGATACGAATGGCATCTGTACCGATACTTCCATCTTCCATTCCTCCTACAGCTACTACTTTGTGATTTTCCCCAGCCATCTGGACTGCCAGCTCATAAATTCCCTCGGCAGCTTTCTTACTGTGAGATACGATTACAATTCCTACCATACTCTACCTCCGTTTATTTATTCTCCGCATAGAAATCACGGATTGCCTCTAATGTAAGCAAGGAAGAGGTTGCTCCCGGATCCTGATGTCCGATACTTCTGTCACCCAGATAGCTTGCACGCCCTTTAGTTGCACGGATGGTTTTGGTAAACTCCACACCCTCTCTGGCTGCGTCACACATCTGATTCAGGCAGGTGTCTCTATCCTCGCCTTTTTCGATAGCATTGGTTAATGCATCCAATGCCGGCTCTAAAGCATCTAACATCGTTTTTTCACCACGTTCTGCTTTTCCTCTCATCTTTACTCCGCCGATAACTGCCTCTAACATTGCTTTTAAATCCTCAACGGTCAACTCTGTCTTTCCCTGTACAGCACCTGCTGCCTTCATATATGCGGTTCCATAGAGAGGACCGGAAGCTCCTCCTACTTTTGATAAAAGGGTCATACCGGTTTTTTTCAATACCGCACTGATGTTTTCATCATCCGGTGATACGGCGTTCATAACCTCTGTGAATCCTCTTGCCATGTTTACACCGTGGTCTGCATCACCGATTTCTCTGTCCAAATCTGTTAAAAAATCTTTATTTGCCACGATACTGTCGCTGATTTTTTGTAAGCACTGATATATTTTTGTTGTCATAAATAAAAACCTCCTGTCTGTTATTTTATTATATTTATGATACTTTTATATAAAGCAAAAATCGTGCCAGCTTTTTCGCCGCACGATTTTTACACTTTTTCCGTATTTTTATTTTTCTTGTTCTTTTTTACCCGATTGGGTTGGTAATTTTTATCAATCCCCATCCAATCCGTATTTTCTCGCCTTTGCCGCCACCGTCTTATGGGTAAGTCCCAAAGCTTTTCCTGCGGCATTATAGCTTCCGTATTCTTTTAGAGCCTGTGCAATGATTTCTTTTTCATATTCTTCCCACGTTTTCATTCCCTGAGGCTCTTCTTCCTGTCTCTCCTCCTGCGTAGGCTCCGGCTTTGTTTCCTGCTTGATTTCTTCCGCTCTCGCACTATAATTTTCATTGATATAATGCGGTAAGTCGATAGGATAGATTTCCTGACCGTCTGCCAGAATATTGATTCGTTCCATAACATTTTCCAATTCGCGGATATTTCCCGGCCACGAATAATTCATCAAAGCCTCCATTGCCTCCGGTGCAATCCGTTTCGGCTCACTGTGCATCTCTTCCGCAATCTTATCCAGAAAATGTTCTGCCAATACCGGGATGTCCTCTTTTCGCTCCCGAAGAGGCGGCAGCCAGATTGGAATGACATTCAGACGATAGTACAAATCTTCCCGGAAGTTTCCCTGCTCTACCATTTCCTCCAAATTCCGATTGGTAGCTGCTATGATTCTGGCATCCACGGTAATGGTTTTATCGTCTCCCACACGTTGAAATTCTTTCTTTTGGATGACACGAAGCATTTTTGCCTGCATGGACTTGTCCAATTCGCCAATCTCATCCAAAAAAATGGTTCCTTTATCTGCCAGCTCGAATTTTCCCACTCTGGTCTTGATGGCTCCGGTATAGGCTCCTTTTACATGACCAAATAATTCGCTTTCCAGAAGGTTTTCTGGGATTGCCGCACAGTTTACTCTTACAAATGCATGGTTCGCCCGCTCACTGGAATAATGGATTGCTTCTGCAATCAGCTCTTTTCCTGTTCCACTTTCTCCCCGAATCAAAACATTAAAGTTATTGTCTGCGGTTTTGGATGCCAGCCGCATGGCATCATAGAGTTTGCTGCTGATTCCCACAATCCGGTTAAATGCCGGATTCAGCTTTTGTCTGCGGTTCAGCTCTTCCTCCAGATATTCCGTTCTGGCGGACAGATGACTGATTCTATCCACCAATTCCTGTATCTCGCTGAGATTTTTTACAACGGAGATTCCTCCCATAATCTGCTGGTTGACAATAATTGGAACAATATTTGCCACAATACTTCTGCCGTTTTTCTTGTGGCTGATGGCTCCCATAATTTTCTGTCCCTTTTCCAGAACCTTTACCCTGTTTCCGTCGGGAGATATTTTATGGATATCCACACCCTCGGTTATTTCTTCCCCTGCAATGTCTCGATAGGCACGGTTGCAATAAGTTACAATCCCTTTCTGGTCGAAAACACAAATACCGTCCTGAACTGCCTCTAATATCTGATAATACTTTTCTTTCAGCTCTTTAACCTCTTCAAATTCCCATGTAATCTCCATCAACTTGGAAATATCTTCAAAGGTACTGATGGCTCCCCGCAGTTTTCCATTTTCAATAATCGGGGTAGAGTTCATTACCACAGTTGCCTTCCCGATGGTTCTGGTATACCCCAGAATCGGCTGTTCTGTTCGGATGACTTCCGGCAGTCTAGACTCCGGTATTACTTCCTCCACATGTTTGCCCAGCACTTCTGCCGCAGGCTTTCCAAACAGTTTTTCTGCTTCTTTGTTATAGATGATAATTACATTCTGCAGGTCTACCACCACCAGACCACTTTCTATATTACTGTAAATACTCTCTGCCGTAATGATATTATCCTGCAACAAGGTATCCATCTGATTGATTTCCGTAGAGGTGATACTGAAATCACTCTCCAGAAACTGTTTCATTTCTGCTGATGCCTGCTCAATTTCCTCTCCTTGGGTAATCAGAATAATTTCATCATTCATCTTTACCTTTAAGGAGGTCACCAGCAAAAGACTGGTTAAAGGAACCTCATGCAAGCCTTCTCTCTTCACCAAAAAATTTACATGATATTTTTGTTGCAGCTTGTCTGCTCTTTGAACAATCATTGCAGCTACCCTCACATGCAACCCCTTTTCATATCGGATAATGACCGGCTCTTCCATTTTCTTTTTTTCGCTCATGGTATGTTCTCCTGTTTTCCTTTCGGTATATCTATGTATATTCCTTTCGAAGCTGTGCCGTAGGTATTTCCAACTGCTCTCTGTATTTTGCCACAGTACGCCGTGAAATCTGGATTCCCATCTCTTCCAGTTTCTTTGCC
>USPJ01000144.1 GCA_900556645.1 uncultured Lachnospiraceae bacterium | reverse complement strand
CTGCAGTATATCTTCACGGAACCTGGCTATTATACCGTAGCCATGTACAATGTTACGCCGGATAAAAAAGGCATCACGACAATTTATCATGATGTGACAGCGGGGGAATATTATTCCCTGTATGCAGGCGATTATGCACAGATTTATGTGGAACCCGCAGAAGATGAAAACGCTCTGCTCAAGCAATATCGCAGTGAAAATATTGCGAAAGCAAAAGCGTACTATGAGAGTTTTCATGACTACGATTTTGCGGCGGGTTATTATGCTGAAACATTTAAAACAGCATATGTCACATTAAAAGAGAATCAGCAAAAGGCAGAAACTTTCAAAGCGCTTATAGAGCATTTTGAAGCAGATTACGCAGTGCTTGAAAACTGCGCTGCGCAGAAGCTGGATCATATCGCTATCATAGATGCGCTGCGAACCAATCTGTCCTATATACCGGAAGAGCTGTCCGAACTGAATGATGGTGATAAAGATTTTATCAAAAGCCATCAGGAGAAGATGATACAGGACTACCGAAAGGTATTGAAGGATATTAAAGCACATCTGCCAAAGAAAGGGCAGAGTGAGAAGCAACGTCAGGAAATTGACAGGGATTCCCTCAGACAGCAATTGGACAGATTGGGGGAGGGCTTAGCACAATTTGATGTGGAAATTGCACAGGAGGTTCTGGATGGGTTGAGGAAATTCAGCTACCGTGGAAAAGCATTAGAGCAAAGTTTGAAGGAAGTGATGAGTGCGGTAGAAGAATTTGACTTTGCAGAGGCGGAAAAGCAACTGAAATCTGCAAGGGCAGCCATGAAAGCAGTTCCTGAAGATGCATCAGTCCCTTCGAAAACATGAGGTGCCTAAAACCCCATAGATACGCGTTTTGAAGTAAAATTTTAGGGAAAAGTTTTTAAAAACCGGGACTTGCTTTGACAAACATTGCAAGGAGAGGAACTTATAATAACCTCCAGTCGCCCCAAAAAGGGGAAAATAGGATTGGAGGTTTTTTTATGAAAAGAATCAGGACAAAAGAAATTATTTTGTATATCATTGCAATGTTGCTGTGTAAGGTAAGCATTGCAGAATGTTACCCATTTATTGTTGCCTATTTTACGATTCTATATCTGGAATTGGATAAAAGATGGCTGACTTTGGTTGCGGTCTATCTGGGAATGGCGTTGTTTCTTCCTGTGACCCAGTTGGCGAAATATGGAATTGCGGTATTGGGAATTGCATTGGTAATCAAACTTATTGAGTGGGTGGACAAACATTGCAGAGTCCGCTATGGGGCAATTACTGCAGCCGCCGTAACGATTTTTGTCTCTTTGGGAGGTGGACTGCTGACCATCCGTGGAAAAGGATATCTTATGACCAATCTTTTGGAAGGAGCTTTTATTTACGGAGTGGTTATTCTGGGAAGCCGTCTGCTACATATGGTATTACACGGAAAGGAAATTTTGGAGATTGCAAAGGAACGGGAAGAGGATTGTAAAGAAGAACGGCTTTTGACCTATGCGGAGTCCTTTAACGGATTGTCTCAGGCCTTTGCTAAAATGAGCAGTCGGAATCAGGAGTTTTCCAATGAAGAGTTGGGGCAGATTCAGAATGAGATTACCGGAAAAATCTGTACCTCCTGCAATATGTGCCAGCTATGTTGGGAGGAGGACAGCCCGGTGGAAAGGCTGCTGCGGAATTTGATTTCTTCCATAGAAAAATTCGGAGCAGCGGAAAAGGAATATGAACAACGAATGCGGGAACACTGCCCCTATGTGGATGAGATTACCCGGGAGGCGGTGAGGATTTTTGAACGAACCAAGGTAAATATGGCATGGTACGGACGGCTTTTGGAAAACCGGGAGGTTATTGCAGAGCAGTTAGATGCCATGGCGTTTATTATGGAGGATTGTGCCAAGGATTATGAGAAGCTGAATCAAAAGGAAAAGGCGTTGCTTTCCCGGATTCGTTTTCTGGCAAAGGACAGAGGATTTTATATCACAGAAATGCATCTGTACCAAAAACAGAATGGAAAAAAACAGTTGGTGACAAAGGTCCGTACAAAGGGTGGCTGTATTCCTATGAAAGAATACCGGGAGGCGGTGAGTCATGGAATGGGAATTCCCATGATGCAGCATAAAGACAGCCGGAACTTGATAGGTACGGAGGAGACCCGAGTGGTTTTTGAGGAGGATACCAAGTATCATGCGATTCACGGTGTGGCACGTTTGACCAAAGACGGTGCGGTGGTATCGGGAGATAATTTTTCATTTCTCAATCTGGAAAACGGACAGATGGTTATGAGTCTTTCCGATGGTATGGGTTCCGGCATGGAGGCGTGTAAAGAAAGCGAAACGGTTATTGAACTGATAGAAAAATTTTTGGAAGCGGGGTTCTCCAAAGAGACAGCCATTCGGATGATGAATTCTGCCATGGTTATTCATGGGGAGGAGGATGTTTTTTCCACCATTGATATGGCGGCGGTAAATCTCTACGATGGAAGTGCCGAATTTTATAAGGTGGGAGCAGCGGCGACCTTTATTAAGAGAAAGGATGGAGTGGAATGTCTGCTCTCTACAAGTCTTCCGGTGGGAGTTTCCAATAAAATGGAGGTTGATGGAATAAAAAAACAATTGGAAGACGGGGAAATTCTTGTCATGGTATCGGATGGTGTGCTAGAATATCTGCAAGTGCCAAAGCCGGAGGAAACCTTGGGCGGAATCATAGAAGCCTTGGATACCAACAATCCGGGAAAGCTGGCAAAAGGAATTTTAGAACGGGTTTTATTATACACAGGCGGAAAAGTAATGGATGACATGACGGTATTGACCGCAGGCATCTGGGAGAAATAATGATTGAGAAAGTATTACAGTTTGTGAGAAAACAGCATATGATAGAGGACGGAGACCGGGTTTTGGCAGGAGTATCCGGTGGGACGGATTCTGTCTGCATGTTACTTGTGTTATGTCAACTAAAAAAGGAAATAGAATTTGAACTCCGGGTATTTCATGTAGAGCATGGAATCCGAGGTGAAGAGAGCAGGAAGGATTGCAAATTCGTGGAAGAATTGTGCAGACAGAAGCAAATTCCCTGCAAAAGCGTGTCCATAGATGTTCCTGCCAAGGCAAAGGAAATGGGAATGACCATGGAGGAAGCAGCCAGAACTCTTAGATACGAAGCCATGGGAAAGGAAGCAGAGGATTGGGGAAATGCCAAAATTGCAGTGGCACACAATCGGAATGACGATGCGGAAACGGTACTGTTTCATTTAGTGCGGGGAACCGGGTTGCGGGGTTTAGGTGGAATTGCTCCGGTGAGAGGGAATATTATACGGCCACTGTTGGAGACAGACCGAAAGGAAATTCTGGAGTTTTTGGAGGAAGAAGGACAGGACTACTGTACCGACAGCACCAACAGTAATCTGGATTACAGCAGAAATAGAATCCGAAATGAGGTATTGCCTCAGCTTACTTTGATAAACAGTCAGGCAACAGCCCACATTCAACAGGCATCAGACATGATCCGCATGGCTGCGGCATATATAGAAGAACAGGCAACGGCGGCTGCAAAAGAATGTCTCGTCATAGAGGAGGACTGTGTAAGAATCAAAGAAAAGGAGCTGATGAGCCGGCAGGAGCTTATCCGAAAAGAAATTTTACAGAAAGCACTGACGGAGCTGTCGGGTTCCCGAAAGGATATTGAAAAAAAGCATTTAGAACAGATTGAGGAGCTATTTTGCCGGCAGGTAGGAAAATGCAGTTCTCTGCCCTATGGCATTGAGGCTTGCAGAACCTATGAGGGAGTGCGGCTGAGTCGGGAGAAAAGCCCGAAAATACTGACAGAAATCCAATTTTCTCAAAAGGAATTGCAGCAGTTGGAAGAAGGAGAGCTTCAAAAGGGAGAATTTACTCTGAGACTCTTGAGAAATCATGATAATTTTATAAAAATTTCCCCAAAAACATATACGAAATGGTTCGACTATGATAAGATTAGGAGTGGTTTATCAGCGAGAAGCCGCCGGGAAGGCGACTATTTTGTCTGTAATCAAAAGGGAAATGAACAAAAGCTCAACCGCTTTTTTATCAACGAGAAGATAGAAGCAAAGAAGCGGGACAGCATATGGCTGCTGGCGGAGGGAACACATATTTTATGGATTGTGGGCTACCGCATCAGCAATTACTATAAAGTTCAGAAAGAAACCAAAAGAATTTTGGAAGTACAGTTTAATGGAGGAAGAGAAAATGACTGAATCAATCCGTGTATTGATACCGGAAGAACAGGTAGAAGAAAAAATCAAGGAGATGGCAGAACAGATTAGTGCAGATATCGGGGATGAACCGATTACTTTGATTTGTATATTGAAAGGTTCTGTATTTTTTTCCTGTGAGCTGGCAAAACACATCAAGGGTCCGGTACTGCTGGATTTCATGTCTGTGTCCAGCTATGGCGACGATACAAAATCCAGTGGTGTGGTAAAAATTATTAAAGATTTGGATGAGCCGTTGGAAGGAAAAAATGTACTAGTTGCATACTCTCTTGGAAATTACATTTCCACTTTAAAATATGCAAATGCAGATGTAGAACTTA
>USPJ01000143.1 GCA_900556645.1 uncultured Lachnospiraceae bacterium | reverse complement strand
TTTTCTACTGCCTTTGCCAGTTCTTCATCTGTGACTGCCAGGGAGGAACGATAATCTTTTCCGATACAATGTCCCAAGGACTCTTTAGTTCCATATTCATAAAAAGGAATCTCTCTGTAATCACACATGTTCCGAAACAGCTTTTTGGTATTTTCCGATGCATCCTCCGCCACCAGAACCAATACTGCTTTCCCAGTCTTAACCGCTTCCTCCGTAGAAAATTCTCCGCTCACAAGTTTTCTTGCCCTAGCCGCAAGTCCAAGCATATTTAACGCTCTATCTGTTTTCAATACTTTTCATCTCCTTTTGCAGGCTCTCATAAATTTCTTCCGGTATTGCCATTTTCAAGGAACGTTCCAATCCTTTGCTCTTTCTTGCTTTTTCCAGACAGGCACTGCAAGGACAAAGGTAAGCACCTCTTCCGTTCTTCTTGCCGGTTGTATCCAAAAGCACTTCTTCTTCCGCGGTTTTGATTACCCGAATCATCTCCCGCTTACTCTTCATCTCATTACAGCCCACACATTGCCGCATAGGAACTTTTTTATTCGTCATACTCACCCTCTTCGTATCCGTCTTCCGTATACTCTTCCTCGGCATACTCTCCGTCTACATATTCTTCATCAGCATACTCTTCATCGGTATACTCCTCGTCTGTATACTCTCCATCTGCATACTCTTCATCATAGTATTCATCAGTATACTCTTCATCTTCATAATCATTCTCATAATCAATGAAATCTCCGGCCTCTCTTGCCTGTGTTTCACTCTTAATATCAATCTTGAATCCGGTCAGTCTTGCCGCCAATCTTGCATTCTGTCCTGACTTACCAATGGCAAGGGAAAGCTGATAATCCGGCACTACTACTTTTGCCTTTCTCTCCTCGTCATCCGCAATAACAGAGATTACTTTTGCCGGGCTTAATGCGTTCTGAATTAAAACTGCAGAATTTTCACACCAATTGATAATGTCAATTTTTTCCCCACGCAGCTCGTTGACAATTGCATTGACACGGGCACCGTTCATTCCCACACAAGCTCCCACTGCATCTACGTCCTCATCCTGAGAATATACCGCAATCTTGGTTCTGCTTCCTGCTTCTCTGGCAATGCTTTTAATCTCTACGATTCCGTCTTTTACCTCGGTTACTTCAGATTCAAATAATCTCTTTACTAAATCCGGATGAGTTCTGGATACTAGAATCTTCGGTCCCTTGGATGTGGATTTCACTTCTAAAATATAGAGTTTGATTCTTTCCGTTGGTTTGAATACCTCTCCTTCAATCTGCTCCCCCTCTGTCAAAATAGCATCTACTTTGCCCAGATTGATGCTGACATTTTTTCCCACATAACGCTGAACCACTCCGGTTACCACATCATGCTCTTTGCTATAATATTCGTCAAATAATACTTTTCTCTCTTCCTCACGGATTTTCTGCAAAATCACATTTTTGGCATTCTGTGTTGCAATACGTCCAAATTCTTTGGACTTTACTTCTTCATTGATTACATCTCCCAATTCATATACGGAATCTATCATCTTGGCATTTGCAAGACTGATTTCCATACAAGGGTCTTCCACCTTTTCTACTACTGTTTTTTCCTGATACACATGAAATTCACAGGTCTGTGAATCAATGCTGACCTTGATGTTCTCTGATTTTCCAAAATGATTTTTACATGCTGTCAGCAATGAGTTCTCAATTGCTTCTAAAAGCGTATCTTTACTGATGTTCTTTTCCTCTTCTAATATATTTAACGCTTCTAACAATTCATTGTTCATTTTTCTCTTCCTCCATTAATTTGTTATTTTACGCTAAAAATCAAATGCTAAACGGATCAATGCGATATCCGTTTTTGCAAAAGTCAATTTTTCGTCTTCTTCTGTCTGAATTGTTACGGTATCATCGTCATAACCGGTTAAAACTCCGTAAAATTCTTTGCTGCCGTTCATGGAACGATAGGTACGGATCTCTAATTCTTTTCCCATACTGCGAATATAATCTTTTTCCTTTTTGAGCGGTCTGCCAAGTCCCGGTGAACTCACTTCAAACACATAGGAATCTTCAATATAATCTTCCCTGTCTAAAATCTCATTCATCTCTCTTGACACCAATTCGCAATCGTTGACAGTGATTCCACCTTCTTTGTCAATATAAGCCCTCAAATACCAAGTGCCACCTTCCTTGACATACTCCACATCCACCAGTTCAAATTGATTCTTTTCTAAAATCGGCAGTATCAGTGTTTCCGTCTGCGTTTCATACATCTCTTTTCTCGACATATTCACACCCTCTTTCCTATTCAGTTGTCTTTGGCTTTCCATAGCCGAATATTTTCCAGCTATGCTCTGCCTACATAAAATCGAGAGCGGACATCTGTCCGCTCTCAAATCTAAGTCTCTACATATCATAGTTATCATACCACTTTTATTTTTAGAATGCAAGGGATTCTTCTATTTATAAGAATAAGATTTCCACCGTTGGTATAAACTACTCCCAAAGGAGGGATAAACACATGGATTATGATAAAATTGTCTGCAACTGTATGGGTGTTACCAATGGCATGATTAAGGAAGCCGTAGATGCCGGAGCAAAAACAGTGGCAGAAGTTCAGGATGCCACCGGTGCAGGTACCGTCTGCGGTGCCTGTCTGGAAGATATCGAACATCTGGTGGATGAATTTGCCGGAAAATAAAAAATGCTCAAAGCCAATAAAATCAAGGCTTTCAGCACTTCTAAGGGTTGGGCTATTCATTTAATGAATAAACAGTTCGTAGGGGAATCGAACCCCTGATTCCGCCGTGAGAGGGCGGCGTCTTAACCGCTTGACCAACGAACCTTAATAACAACACGTCAACAATAGCCATTATATATGAACTCTTTTAAAAAAGCAAGTCTTTTTTTATTTTTTTTGATATTTTTTTCAGAAACTTATAATCACCGTTTTATACTAACATCCCAAGTATTCTTATTTAGGACGTAAAGCAAAAAAATGCTTTACGTCCTTCCATACCTTCTCTTTTACATTTCACTATCTGCCGATGTTTCTTCATCATCTAAATAATAGGACTCATCATCTAGATAATACTCTTCCTCTGCAGTAGCTTCTGAGCTGATAATATTTAATAAATCATTCAGAGTGATTTCCGGTGCATTTTTTGCATCCTTCGGAATCTCAATCTCATCAACTTTACCAAAGTCATAGTAATCAATGCTCATATTTGCTGCCTTTAACTCAATCTCCAGTTCTGCACCAAGAGTAGCTCCCAATATTTCTGAAATTGTACTCATGTCACTGTTGGCGAAATCAAATTCCATAGATACCGGCAATTTTGTCTTTTTATCTACATAAAATGTCAAATCCATCTTCAACCATGACATATCAGAATCTTCACCCATAACAGATTCCAATTCTGCTGTTGCAGATTCACTGTCAGAATCTCCATTCTTTTTTTCCTGCTCCTCTAAAATTTTCACCAAATCGTCGCCAGTCAATGTTCCTGTTAATTTATAACATTCTACATCATTTACTTTTTCTGTCTCTTCTGCCAAAGTCAACTTATCCTGAATATCTGTTAAATCCACGCTTCCAGAAGTTGCTTCTTCCTCCAACTCTCCTACCATGGAATCATCTGTAATTTTCAGCCATTCATCAGAAGAATCTTCATACACATAAATAGCTAGTTCATTGTCTTCTGACATTTCTACATATGCCTCAAATCCGAGATCTTCACTTGCTCCCATCACATCAACGGTCATATCTCCGTCCATACCAAATATGGTATCTTTTACGTCCATAGAAAGGGTTCCGTCAAATCCCATGCCCATAGCTGAGCCATCTTCCGGTGAAGATAATTCCATATCAAAATCCATAAATACATCTGCTGAGAATGAATCGCATTTCTCTGTTGCTTCCTTCATGTCTTTTACCAAAGACTCCACTGTGGCTTTTTCACCACAACCGGTTAATGAAGCTGCTAACATTGCACAGCATACCATTAAACCTGCAAGTTTCTTTTTCATAAGTTCCCTCCTAGATATTTTCTGTTGTTATATACATTTCTACGATGTTAGTATAAAACAGGAATTACAAGTATCTTTTATTCCCTCTTAATGCAATATTATAGCATTTATTGCATTTTCTCACAATCCGTATTTTGTCATCCTGTGGATATTGTTGGAAAAAATCTAGTATCTTTTTATCTGTTAAGATAACTACTGCTTATCATTAATTGATTCTCCAATTCTTTTACTCTTTCTTTGAATTTTTCCAAATCCGAATTTCCACTCTGAACTTCTCTAACTACTGGTATTTTTTCTTTTTTCAATCTTACCCAAAATAAATCCGCATTTTTTGCTGTTACAAGAACTTTCGCAATCACTTCTTTTTCCTTATAGCACACTATCCTATATATGAGCATCTCTTTTTTCAATTCACACCCCGTAATATCGCAAAATTGAAATCTTCTTTCTTTCTCAAATAGATTTTTATAGCAAATCTCATTATCATCTACTTTCAAACTCATTGCTTTTATGTACAATCCATACCTGAATATTACGTTGCGGCGGAGCCGCCTGTCCGG
>USPJ01000142.1 GCA_900556645.1 uncultured Lachnospiraceae bacterium | reverse complement strand
TGACATAAGGAATATAACTCATGATATAACCTCCAATTTATAAAAACTTTATAAAATAGTGCTTAAAATCTACTACAGACCGGTCCTGTGATAGAACCAGTCTGCAATTCAACGCTTACTATTTTTCTTCTTTATCTGTATCCTTGTCTTCTTCTTTTGCTTTCTTGCTGTCGGACTCTGTCTGATATGCAAAGACCATTCCTACGATTGCAAGACTTAACAGAGAACCTGCTATGATGTATTCTTTGTTCTTCTTCATCTTTTCACCATCCATTATCAACATTTGATAATTCTAGTGTTTCCCCGTTTTCTCTATTTTAATCCCCGAAAAATAATATTTCAGAATTTCTTCATAGGTTTTTTCTTTTTTTGCCATTTCATTGGCTCCGTACTGGCTGAGTCCATAGCCGTGACCACAGCCCTTGGTGACAATCCGAACCTTATCATCCATTTCTTTGATAAAAAAATTAGCAGATGGTAATTCAAAGGTTTCCAGAAAAGCATCCACATCTACTTCCGTACCATTGATTTTCATAGCGGTTACATATTCTGCTCCGTCCCTTTGCAATTCAATAGACTTTACAATGTCCCCAACCGGCTTCTCTTCTATACCGGAGGCAGGTATCAGATAAGACTGACGCTCCATAAATTCCTTGGCGGTAAAAAACTGCACCTTCAGATAATCCTCCGACAAAATATCCGCTTCGCTTTTTACGCTTAGCAAATACGGAGTGTTCTTATAGACCGTACTCCCATCTCTGGTATAACCGGCACTTACCTTGTGAAAAGCCGGATTGATGACATCCCCCTGAAAGGTAATAACCTGTCCCTCTGTTTCCTCTGCCGCACGTATCAGCTTTTCATAAAACTCATAATAATTCTTCTGTCCCCACAACTGCTCCATCTCTTCTTTGGACAACGCCTTCGGCTTTTCCTGATTGTTTTTTTCACAGAATGCCAACTGTGTCCGTACCATAACCGCCTGTGCCTTTAACACCTCTTCCTTCATATTTACCGGAACCTGTTCTGCCAGAATTCCTGCTATCTCCTGACTTTCTTCACTCTTTTCCGTAGCCGCAGAGGTTTTCTCTCCCTGAAAAAAATAAGTAATCAAATACGGCAGACACACCAGTATCAGAGCACAAGAAATTATCACTTTTACTTTTTCTTTCAATGCAACCTCCCGCTGTCAAAGATTTCGTTCCATTTATTATATGGAAGTGTCCTCTTTCTTAGAAGTGAAGCTTTTACTTTTCTTTTTTATATCCAGAACATTTGTTCTTGATTTTCCTCCACCATCATGCTATGATGTGTTTAGAACATTTGTTTGTATTGTGTAAAACTAAGGAGAACCCTATGAATCTGACTATGGAAATGTCCCTCTTGGAAAAACTGACTATATTATCCGATGCAGCAAAGTATGATGTTGCCTGTACCTCCAGCGGCGTAGACCGAGGCGGCAACGGGACATCTATGGGTAATTGTCTGGCACCAGGAATCTGTCACAGCTTTTCCGCAGACGGCAGATGTGTTTCCCTGCTGAAGATTCTGTTTACCAATGAATGTATTTTTAACTGCTCCTATTGTTTGAACAACTGCAACAATGATGTGCCGAGAGCTTCTTTTACCCCGGAGGAAGTCTGTACCATTACCATGGAATTTTACCGCAGGAATTATATTGAAGGTTTATTTTTAAGCTCCGGTATTCTGGTAAGTCCCAACTATACCATGGATTTAATCTACCAGACCCTCTATCTTCTTCGGACAAAATACCACTTTAACGGCTACATTCACGTAAAAGCCATTCCGGGAGCAGACCCTGTTCTCATTGAAAAGACCGGATTTTTGGCAGACCGCATGAGTATCAATTTGGAGCTGCCCACCGCAGACTCTTTAAAAAAACTGGCTCCTTACAAATCACGGAATACGATTTTAAAGCCTATGCGTCAGATTCAAAACGGCATTACCGAAAGCAAACAGGAGCTTACAATCTACAAATCTGCCCCTAAGTTTGTTCCCGCCGGACAAAGCACCCAGATGATTATCGGTGCCACCCCGGAAAACGATTACCAGATTATGAGCGTTGCGGAAAGTCTCTATCAGAAATTTTCCTTAAAGCGGGTCTTTTACTCCGCTTTTGTAAACGTCAATGAGAATTCCGAACTTCCTATGCTAACCACAGGACCTCCTCTTCTTCGGGAACACCGCCTCTATCAGGCGGACTGGCTTCTGCGGTACTATCATTTTCAGGTGGCAGAGCTTTTGGATGAAAGCCATCCCGATTTCAATGTCTATATTGACCCGAAGTGCGACTGGGCATTGCGTCATATGGAACAATTTCCGGTGGAGATTCAAAAGGCAGATTATAGAACTCTGTTGCGTGTACCGGGTATCGGCTACAAGTCCGCCCAACGGATTATTCAAGCCAGACGCCACGCCTCTTTAGATTTTTCCGATTTAAAGAAAATCGGCGTGGTTTTAAAACGGGCTCTTTACTTCATTACCTGTTCTGGCAAAATGATGTATCCCACAAAGCTGGATGCCGACTATATTCTTTCCAATCTGCTTTCCGACCACACCCAAATTCCAAAGGAGATTCGGAATATGAATTATCATCAGCTTTCACTTTTTGACGATTACCATATGCAGGAACCTCTGCCCACACAGCAGAAAGGAGGTCTTTGATGTATACGTTTTTATGCGAGGATAGTCCCGACGGTATTTTCAGCGGAATCTATGCCGCCTATGAAAGCCGTTACGGACATTCCAATATCCGTCTGGCTCTGTCTGAATATCAGGAAAATTATGAACTGTTTCAGGAATATATCACAGTTCCCACCGACAGCAAAAAGAGCGAAAAGGTGGCACGAACCTTACGAACCCGTTTCGGTGAAGAGGTCTATTCCATGATTTATCAGGCTGCTGTGGCTGACGGACGCCCTCAGAATCAAAAACATCCCATCAACAAGGCAGATGCTATTTACAAATCCGTGGTACTGGGACTTTCCCTTGCAGATGGCAGCCGTCTGATGGACTACCTTCATGAACCTTATGTACATCAGGTTTTCCTACTGAACCGCTCTTCCTACAATGAAGCACATCATCTGCTGGGATTTTTGCGGTTTCAGGAGTTAGAAAACGGTCTGCTTTTTGCAACCATCCATCCAAAAAATGATGTTCTGGCTCTGGTATCCGACCATTTTTGTGACCGCCTTCCTCAGGAAAACTTTATTATCTATGATGAGTCCCGGAAGATGGCTTCTCTCCACAAAAAAGGAAGCACCTACCTATTGGCAGATGCCTCCGATATAAATGAATCCTTTATCCACAGATATTCCTCCAACGAATTGGAATATCAACGTCTCTGGAAAGGTTTTTTTGACAGTATTGCCATTGAAGCACGGCGAAATCCAAAGCTCCAGAACCAGAACATCCCCAAACGTTTTCAAAAGGATGCCTTGGAATTTGGGAAGTCCCCGGACGATACCTCTCACTAATCTCTATCCCAGATATTTTCCCATGAGATTGCTGAGCTTTGCAAACTGTTCCAACGTCAATGCCTCTCCCCGGATACTCTCGCTGACTCCCAGCTCCTGAATGGCTTTTGCAATATTTTCCTTGGAAACCGGGATGTCCGGTGCATTATTCAGTCCGTTTACCAAGGTTTTCCTTCTCTGATTAAAGGAGGCTCGAATAATACGGAACATCAGCTTTTCATCCTCCACCTCCACCGGAGTTTTCTCATGGCGTGTCAGACGGATAACCGCGGAGCCTACCTTTGGTCTTGGCATAAAACAGTTAGGCGGTACATTGGCTACAATCTCCGGCTTTGCATAATATTGTACTGCCAGAGACAAAGCCCCGTAATCCTTGGTTCCCGGACCCACCTGCATCCGGTTTGCCACTTCTTTTTGCACCATAACCGTGATGCTGTCGATAGGCACATGACTTTCAAAAAGCCCCATGATAATCGGTGTGGTGATATAATACGGAAGGTTTGCCACCACCTTGATGGGTTTTCCTCCGTTTTTCTCCTCCGCCAGTTTTCCAATGTCTACTTTTAAAATATCCTCATTGATTACCGTCACGTTATCATAGCTGCCAAGAGTATCTTCCAAAATCGAAATCAGCTTCTTGTCAATCTCAACGGCTGTTACCTCTCTGGCATTTTCACACAGATACTGGGTCATCGTGCCGATGCCCGGTCCGATCTCCAGCACAAAGTCATCCTTCGTAATGCCCGCCGCCTCAATAATGCGCTCGAGCACATGGGTATCAATGAGAAAATTCTGTCCGAACTTTTTCTGAAAGGTAAATTCATACTTCTGAATCACCTCTATGGTCTTTTGTGGATTCGATAATTTTTCGTTTAATTCCATATATTTTCCTTTCTAAGAAATGTGCTTTTCATTGCCTTGTATAATATACTCCGTATTCACTTTCAACTCTCTTTGTAAGTCCTTCCACATCAAAGAATTGAGCATCATCTTCTGATATTTCCATAACACAAGTGCAATTTTCAATAAGTTCTCTCTCCCATTGTTCTCTTGGCTCCCCAAACAAAATTTTCAATGCAATCATA
>USPJ01000141.1 GCA_900556645.1 uncultured Lachnospiraceae bacterium | reverse complement strand
ATATTTTTTTAAAAAGAAACGGATAAAATTCGCTGTTCCTCGTTTTCTACATAGTACATCGTAGTCAGTCCGTCACAATAATCAGAGATATGCTCCCGTCTTATAAAGTAAGATACCGCCTTCTCATAAAGATCATTTGTGGCAAATTTCACGGATACCTTTTTCTGTTCTGTCTCCCACGCCTTTGCAAAAACTGCTCCGATTCTGTCCGGCTCCCACTCCGTAAAGTAAAGCCCTTCATAGACGTAGTAATTATCCCCGGTGGCAGTACAGACCGGAAGTTCATAGAACACCTCTGCCTGATGGCTCATACTGATTTCTTCCGTAGTCATTCCCAGATAATTGTAATTTACATATTTATTTTCCGAATTGTCTTCATTTAGATAACGGGAGTTCCCCCATGTGGTATCCACGTAATAATAATTGCCATCCATCCGTACCAAGTTCCATGCATGGGATTCGCCGTTGGCTTTTCCTGTGACCACCACACTCTGTACATTCAACAATTTTAATAAATACTGCGTGGCACAGGCATAACCCTGACACACTGTGGAACCATCTAAGAAAACACTTCGGATATTCTGATTATTCTCGGATTCCTTATTGTAATCTACATTCTCTATCAGCGTCTCAAATACATACTTTACTTTTTCATAATCGGAATCCTCCTGAGAAATCCCTGCAAGCATTTCCTCCACTTTTTTATCAATCTGCTCTTGGATTTCTTTCCGCTCTTCTTTGCTGACCGTATAATTTGGTGAAAAATCAATTCCTACGATAGTATCTCCCCTATAATGCTGGGTATACATATAGCCCGACACCCAGAAAAGACCGCCGTAATCCGCATTTACCGCTGTATAGGCATAATCCAGTACCTGCGTATCACAAGTGGATACCTCCACCTTCTCTTCATGGTTTAAAATGGTATCCAGCACCTGATCGTATACCACCTTCGTCTCTTCGTCTAAGGTCTGATACACATAGGCTTCCGTGGAAATACTTTCTACCTGTTTTTCCTGCTTTTTTGATATATCCGTGATTGTTATGTCCTTAGGCGGTGTCCATCCAAAGATAGAACATCCGCTTAAGAGACATACACTCAAAACCAGCGGAAGCAATATACGATACTGCTTCTTCTGTCTCATGGTACTCCTCCTGCTCTGTCTTATTTTAAGAAATATGTCTTCATAAAGGCACTCAATGCCTCCATATCCTTGGTTCCCATAGTCTCCCGTGCCGAATGCATTGCCAGCAACGGAACTCCCACCTCCACCGTCTGTAACGGAAGAAAACTGTCTACAATACTGCCCAATGCACTTCCTCCCCGCACATCTGAACGATTCACATATTTTTGATAAGGAATCTGTGCTTCTTCACAAAGCTGCTGCACGATTGCAGTTCCCTCACAATCCGTAGCATAATTCTGATTTCCCGCTTCCTTGATACAAAAACCGCTGCCGAGAACCGGTTTATTGGTGATATCCGTCTTTCCCGGCCAATTGGGATGAGCGGCATGAGCTACATCTGCGGAAATCAACATACTGTTATAAATTGCATCCTTACTCTGTATGGCATCTCTGCCCAGTGCCATCTGAATTTTTTCTGTCACATCCCGCAACAGCATGGAACCGGCTCCCTGTTTACTTCTGCTTCCAATCTCTTCATGATCAAACAGAGCAATCAGATTGATTCCCCACTGAGGAAGTCCCGCTGTGATTCCATCCAAAAGTGCCTGTACAGATGTGAGATTATCCAATCGTGGTGCGGAAATCAATTTCTCTTCCATCCCTACCACTTCCGGTTTTTCTTCATTATACAAATATAAATCGTAAGACAGTATTGAAGCTTCCTCTGCTCCCAGTTCTTTTGCCAGATATTTTGCAAAAAATTTTTTATCTGCATCTATCCCCGCAATCGGAAGAATCTGGTTCTGCCGGTTCAGCTCAATTCCTTTATTGATTTCAGGATTCATATGGATTGCCAGATTTGGTATGGTTACCATTCCCCTTCGAGATTTTACATAACGAATCTGCGGAGTAAAGGCATTCTCTCCTTTCAGAGCTACCTTTCCCGCAATTCCCAGAGGTCTGTCCAGCCAGGTATTCAAAATAGGACCACCATAGACCTCTACATTCAACTGACCATATCCGTCACTGTGTACCTCCGGATTCGGTTTGATTCGAAGTGACGGAAAATCCGTATGGGCTGCCGCCATTTTAAAGCCTTCCCGATACATTGCATTTTTCGCAACTGTAAACGCAATCAATGTAGTTCCATGGTGAATCAAGTAATACTTTTTCCCTTGGCTGATTCCCCATGTCTCCTTCATAGAAAGTTCTTCAAATCCTGCTTCCTCCAACTGTTTTTTTGCCTCTTCCACCACATGAAAAGGAGTAACTCCTTTTTTCAGCAATGTAAACAGCCTTTCTATCCTTTCCTCCATTTTTTCCTGCCTCCTGTCTCTTTGCTTCACATTGTACTATATTCTGGTGGTTTTTTCTACTCATTCCTATCTCCTATAAAAAATGTCTTTTCTTTACTATAACTGTAAGTTATAATGTTTTTAGTTTACATAGCTATGAAAATTTAGGAGGTATCTGCATGCTTGCTATACAACTTATAGATGTGGGGAATTTTATGACCAAGCTTCTCCGTTCTGAAATTTTTGATTCTTTTCTTTTTGTAGAGGGAGAGATTCGGACCAATATCACTTATACCTTCGACGGTCATATCAACTCTTCCTTCTATTCTAATGAAGAACTGGAGACAGAAGGTCTTTTTGATTTTACCTATCTTCCCTTTTCCAAATTGCGTTCCACACTGTTTGAGCTGATTAAAGGAAAACGCACCCCTACTTTCTTTAAATTTGTTTTTGCCCTACCTCCAGCCAAAGCGAAAGAATTATTTTCTTCCTGTGACAGCAGCCTTCCACCGGAGGATATGCATGATTTGATTTTCCGGCTTACTTTTCAAAATAATATGCTGACCTGTACCACCGGTGTCTCTTATCACAGCTTTTCGTTGGATAAGACCTTAGAATATGAGTGGGATACTTTCCTTTGTGATTTTTTGAAACATTACGAAATTCCTTATCGGGAACTTTCTTGACAATTTCCCACAAATGGCTGATTTTACTGTTTTTTCCTTTACTTTTCGGAACACTTATGCTATGGTTAGCATATGCTGTAAGTCAGCATAGTTTTATATTTTGGAGGTACTTTCAATGAGCAAAGGTACAGTAAAATGGTTTAACAACCAGAAGGGATACGGTTTCATCTCTGACGAGGAAGGAAATGATGTTTTTGTACACTTTTCCGGTCTGAACATGGATGGCTACAAAACTCTCGAAGAGGGTGCCAGCGTTGAATTTGACGTGACAGAGGGTGCAAAGGGACCTCAGGCAGTCAATGTAACCGTTATCGCTTAAGCAGATAGGAATCTATCGTATTAATCAGAAGTTTTCAATGTACCTTTATCAATAATAGATAGATTTTTCTTTTTTATTTTGATTAAGACCATATTGAGTAACAGCAATGATTAAGAAAAAGGTGTCATAAGACACCTTTTTTCTTTTAACCTTTTTCCTTTTATAGAGGTATAGACAACTCTATGTGCTCCGCCGCATATTGAGAAATGTCCGATACAAATTCATCCGCCCATAACCTTCCTCCGGGTTCGGATAGAATCGGTTCGGGTCTTTTTCACATCCCTGTATCAGCATATTTTTAATTTCCGGAGAATTCATAAGACCTCTGCTATTTCCTCTGGTTACTCCCCACTCCATCAGTTGTGCACAGGCCCCTGCGGTAATTGCCGTAGCTGCACTGGTCCCTGTTACCCGCACATAATCCTGACGTAGCCCCGGTCCGTATACATCCACCGCCGGAGCCAGAAAATCCGGTTTTACCTGTTCATTGATATTAAACCCTCTGCCGGAATCCAGATACAGACTGTTATCCATCGCATTGTATCCTCCCACCGTTATGGGCGGCACGGTGCCAGAGGGTACGGTAATGGTGGTCTGGGGATTGGAACGTAAAAAGAATACCGGTGCACTTAGAAATTCGGAAACCGGAAGCCACATATGAAACCTTCCCAGCACATAATATTCTGGATACACCGTAACCTTCCAAATTCCTTTGGTAGGTTTGGAAAATCTCATAAAAATCAGATGATTTCCTCCTGTCGTTCCCAGCAATCCATAATCCACCTCAACCTTGGTTCCTTCCAATAAAAATTGATATTCCTCTCGCCTCCCTTCCCGATTAATCAGCCTCTGGGTAGACTCTCCCGTAGGAGACTGAATAGACACTGCAACCCTCTCCGGGATGTTCGTCCACAGCTCTATTACAAACCCTTCCATATCCTCACTGACATTGATTTCTACCTCATCTTTGTCAGAGGGGGAACCCAAATTCCCAATATAATGATGACGGGCATTTGCCTCATTTCCTGCTGCAATGTTCACGGCTCTCATCCTTCTGGTTCCCACATAGCTCAGCAGTGACGGCAGAGCGGCAAACCCTCCATGTCCTCCGTTATTACTTCCAAGCCCGACACATAACACCAAAGGCTTGCTTAAATCGTATGCC
>USPJ01000140.1 GCA_900556645.1 uncultured Lachnospiraceae bacterium | reverse complement strand
AGCTCCTCGATACGGGCTTCGATATCTCTCTGCTCGTCTTTTGCTGCATCGTACTCAGCGTTCTCGGAAAGGTCTCCCTGCTCTCTTGCCTCTTTGATCTTCTGTGCAACTTCTTTACGTTTTACGACTTTTAAATTGTGTAATTCGCTCTCTAACTTCTGTAATCCTTCGTAAGTTAATAGATTCTTTTTGTCCATGATTTCTACCCTTCTTTATGATTTATCATAGTAAAACGGACCTGAGCTGTCCGTTTTGCCTTCACCTATTTACATTCATAGTATTATACCCGTCATTGGGCATTTATGTCAAGGATTTCAGCAGTTCTGCCAAATCCTCGTAGTTCTCAACCTCGTTAATCATCCCCCGCAGCCTTGCGGAATTTTTATATCCGGCGGTATACCATGCCGCATGTTTTCGGATTTCCCGGATTCCCGTGTACTCTCCTTTGAACTCAATCTGCATTCTGGCATGTCTGAGTATCATTTCCACCACTTCTGCAGGTTCCGGCTTCGGAAGCAATTCTCCTGTCTGCTCATAATGGAGAATCTGTTTGAAAATCCATGGATTTCCCTGGGCTCCTCTTGCCAGCATAATTCCGTCACAGCCTGTCTCCTTCTGTAAACGCTCTGCATCCTGCGGTGTCCGCACATCCCCGTTTCCAATAACCGGAATGTGTACCGCCTCCTTTACCTGCCGGATAATATTCCAGTCCGCTTCTCCCGAGTAATACCGCTCTCTGGTTCTCCCGTGGACAGCGACTGCCGCCGCACCGCTTTCCTGTGCAATATGTGCCATCTCCACCGCATTGCAATGCTCCTCGTCAAACCCTTTTCTTATTTTGACCGTTACCGGCTTTTGGATTGCTCGTACGGTTTTTTCAATGATTTCTCCTGCCAGAATCGGATTTTTCATAAGTGCCGAACCGTCGCCGTTGTTGACTACTTTGGGAACCGGACAACCCATGTTGATATCCAGAATATCAAAGGGACGCTCTTCGATTCGCTTTGCCTGTTCACTGATGATATCCGGGTCGGAACCAAAAAGCTGTAAGGATACGGGATGTTCTCTTTCATCTATGGACAACAGCACCTCCGTATTTTTGTTGTTGTACATAATACCTTTGGCACTGACCATCTCCATACAGAGCAGCCCCGCTCCCTGTTCTTTACAAAGCAAGCGAAATGGCAGGTCTGTTACTCCTGCCATAGGTCCCAATATCAAATGATTTTCTAACTCTACGTTTCCTATCTTAAGTGCCGCCATTAATTTGCACTCCGATTCTGTTTTTCATATATCAGCCGCATGCCCTGCAAATTCAGATTTGGATCGTAGACATCGATTTCCTTTGTCTCCGGTGCGATAATACTTCCCAAACCTCCGGTGGCAATTACCTTGATATCTTCTTTTCCAAATTCCTCTTTCATCTTACGGATAATGTATTCCGCCTGTCCGATCTGACCATAGACCAGTCCTGCCTGCATACTGCTGATGGTTTCTTTTGCTAAAATGCTTGCCGGCTTACGGATTTCAATCTCCGGCAGCTTTGCGGCATCCTCCCACAGTGCCTTTGCGGATATCCGCAATCCCGGTGCCGTCACTCCTGCCAAAAAAGCTCCTGTATCATCTACTAAATCATAGGTGGTTGCCGTTCCAAAATCAATGACAATCACCGGTCCACCATAGATTCCGTAGGCTGCCGCCGCATCTACGATTCGGTCCGCACCAATCTGCTTTGGATTTTCTGTCACAACTTTAATGCCTGTCTTTA
Organism: uncultured Lachnospiraceae bacterium; assembly: GCA_900556645.1. Next base: position 2,832 of record USPJ01000140.1, on the reverse strand, counting down.
TCCCGGCTTCCACAATGACCGGATGAATATCAAAATATTTGATAAAGGCACTGACCAGTGAGTGCATTACATTCGGCACTACGGATGAAATAATTACATCCCTAATGTCCTTCAATTCTATATTACTCTGCCGCAGAATCCCTGCCATGGTAACCGCATATTCATCCGATGTTCTGGAATGTTTCGTGGTAAGACGAAAGGTAGTTACCAGTTCTTTTTTCTCAAATACCCCTAAGGTAATGTTTGTATTTCCTACATCCACTACAAGTAACATATTTTTACTCCTCCTCAAATTCCTCTCCTAAAAAGAATACCCTAAAGTATAACTCTAACGCCTCCAACAGCTCTCTTTTATCCCTCTGAAGCTGCTTGATTTTTAATACACTTCCTATCTCATCATAGAGAAGGTCACCCTCATCGGCATCTGTGCGAAAACTGAGTTTTCCCTCTTCATCAAATACCAGCTCTAGGGTTCCTCCCACGTCCTCGGTATACAGCACACACATAATTTTCAACTCGTCCTGTATCCCCTGTGGAAGTCCTTCAAAATCTTCACTTAAGTAATATTTTTTATTGTACGCACTGGAACCGCACAGCACAACCTCTTCCTGATACATAAATGTTCTCCTGTTCTATACATAATGACCGATTCCTCTGACAGATACCTCGCCGGAGGACACCAGTTTTCGGGATTCCCATGTGTCTACGATCAATTCTCCCTTTTCCGTAATTCCCATAGCCTTTCCTTCATAGGGGTCTATGGGATCCAATACTCTTACCTGTTTGTGCATATTTGCCAGATGACTGTTGTATTCATTGACCAGTCCACGCATATCTTGGGTTTGAAGGTAAATTTCATAATATTCTTCAAAGGCTTCCCAGACCGCTTCAATCAACTGAGCCCGATTCTGTCTTTTTCCGCTTTCCAGATAAATGGAGGTTGCGATATCCTCCACCTCCTTCGGAAAATGCTCACAGTGTACATTGATTCCGACTCCCGTAACGATATAGTTGATGTATTCTATCTGGGTGCTCATCTCTGTAAGAATACCGCAGACCTTTTTTCCATGGATAACAATGTCATTGGGCCATTTTATCTGTGCCTCTAAACCGGTACAGTCACGGATTCCTTTTGCAACCGCCATGGCTACCACTAATGTCAGCATCGAGGCATTGTTTGGCTCTATCTCCGGCTTGAGGATTAAGGTCATGTAGATGTCACTTCCTTTAGGGGAAGTCCACACCCTTCCTCTTCTTCCTCTGCCCTTAGTCTGTTCATCTGCCACAATCAGAATACCTTCCGGCTCTCCCTCTTCCGCTATTTTTTTTGCATAGTTGTTGGTGGAATCAATACTATCAAAATAATAGATTTTATTTCCCACCCATTTGGTACGGCGGATACTTTCCAACTCACTGACACTCATAATATCCGGTGATGCCACCAGACGATAGCCTTTGTTCTGGACTGCTTCAATCTGATAGCCGCTCTCCTTTAGCTGATTAATGGCTTTCCATACTGCAGTTCTGGACACACCGAACCGCTCACACAGCTCCTGCCCGGAGACATAATCTTCCGTATTCCGCAGCACCGCTAATATCTCTGATTTCACGTTTTACTCTCCTAAGGTTGCCAACATAACTGCTTTAATGGTATGCATTCGGTTTTCCGCCTCGTCAAATACCACAGACTGAGATCCTTCAAATACTTCGTCTGTAACCTCCATCTCGGAAATACCGAACTTCTCGTAAATCTCTTTTCCGATGGTGGTCTTTAAGTCATGGAATGCCGGCAGGCAATGCATAAAGATTGCCGTATCCTTGGCGTTACTCATAGCTTTTGCATTTACCTGATAAGGCATCAAATCATGAATACGCTCTTCCCAGACTTCCTCCGGCTCTCCCATGGATACCCACACATCCGTATAAATAACATCCGCATCCTTTGTGCCTTCCTCAATGCTTTCCGTCAAGGTAATGCTTCCTCCTGTGGAGCTTGCCACATCCACACAATAATCCACCAATTCTTTGGATGGGAAATATTTCTGGGAGGTACACGCTACAAAATGCATACCCAATTTCGCACAGGTCACCATCAAAGAATTACCCATATTATAACGGGCATCTCCCATATATACCAGCTTAATTCCCTTTAATTTTCCAAAATTTTCACGGATGGTCAGCATATCCGCCAACATCTGAGTCGGATGAAACTCGTTGGTCAGTCCGTTCCACACCGGAACTCCCGCATGTTCTGCCAACTCTTCTACGATTTCCTGTCCATAGCCACGGTACTCGATACCGTCAAACATTCTGCCCAGCACTCTGGCTGTATCCGCAATACTTTCCTTTTTTCCAATCTGAGAACCGGATGGATCCAAATATGTAACATGCATTCCCAAATCATGGGCTGCCACCTCGAAGGCACAGCGGGTTCTGGTACTTGTCTTTTCAAAAATCAGCGCAATATTTTTTCCGCGAAAAGTATCAACCAAAATACCTTTTTTCTTCTTATCCTTTAAGTCTGCCGCCAGATCAAGCAGGTAAGTAATCTCCTCTGGTGTATAGTCAAGCAGTTTTAAAAAATCTCTTCCTTTTAAATTCATCGCAAACCTCATTTCTGCTGCGGCTGCAGCGGCTGTCTTGTAAAGCTGACATTCATCATTAGTATAAATTTTCAAAACATAATTGTCAAGAAAAAAGGATATATTATGGTAGATTAGTCTAATACCAGTTTTCCATTTACTACATGATAATCACGATAACGGTGACGAAGCAGCTTTTTTCTCATACACGAAAACGTGTACGCTTCTCCTTTTGCTGCTGTCATTTTTA
>USPJ01000139.1 GCA_900556645.1 uncultured Lachnospiraceae bacterium | reverse complement strand
CCCGCCACTATTTTTTTCATTGCGTCACTCTTTTCAAATTTCATCTTTTTTTATTTTAACATATTTTTCTCTATGGAACAAAAAAAGTATCCGCTGACTTTTCACTCCTGTTCGGAGGTTCCGGTCTGCGGATACTCAATCATGTTTTATTTCAGTTCTGACAGCGGTTTAAAGGTATATCCCATCTCCTCCCATTTCGTCAGCAATTCATCCAGAATTTGTCCGTTGGTCTTGGAGGTGTTGTGCAAAAGCACAATGGCTCCGGGATGAACTCTGGTCAGCAGCTTATCAAAGGCCTCCTGTTTCGTAGGCTGATTGTTTACATCCCAGTCCACATAGGCAAGACTCCAGAAAAAGGTTTTATACCCCAGCTTTTTTGCCATCTCCAGATTCTCTATACTGAATTTTCCCTGAGGCGGACGATAGTATTTTGTCATTTCTTTTCCGGTAATTTCTTTGTAAAGCTTTGCCACATCATCCACTTCTTTTCTGAAAGACGCCTCATCTGCAATGGATGACATATCGGGATGGTGATAGGTATGATTTCCCACCGTATGCCCTTCTGCCTCCATTCGTTTTATCAGCTCAGGACTGGTTTCTAAAAAGTTCCCTACGCAGAAAAAGGTGGCTTTTGCATTATGTTTTTTTAACGCATCCAGAATCGCCTCGGTATTTCCGTTCTCGTATCCACAGTCAAAGGTGAGATACAGCACCTTTTCTTTTTCATCTCCCAGATAATATGCATCATATTTTTTCAGTTCATCTGCCGTGACTGTTCCCGTGGGCTGGGTTCCATCTTCTCCGAAGCCAAGCCCCCAGTTTTCTGCCTGCTCCTGTTTTGCGAAGAAGGTACTGATACTTTCTCCGCCCCAGTATGCCGCAGCCCTTCCCAGAAGAAAAGCTCCCGCAAATGCCAGCACAATCAGTCCGGTCTTTTTCTTTCTCTCTATCTTTTTCATATCCGGTTCCCCCGCCTATATCTGCGTCATTCCGCCTAACAGGATTTCGTGGTTATCCTGATAGATTCGGTCAAATTGCGACAACGGCAGCGGACTCTCACCCATTCCCGTCTCGATGGTATAGCCCGGTCGGTTATAGGTCATAATGAACCAATCCTTATATCCTGCATAAGCGGATTCCGTAGGTGTCTCCTCCAATGCATAGCCGCTTACTTTACTGAAGTATTCTCCGATTTCCAGTGCATTCTTTGGATTGTAATTCAGATATTTCCAATATATAACCTCCCCTTGGGTATGGTATGCCAGAATCAGTTGGAAATCATGGTACTTCGTAAATTCATAAACCGCACGGCTTTCCGGTGCAGTTAAAGGTGCCGTTCCCACAAAATCCCTTGGTGCCGGACTGGTGTAGCCCTGTTGGAATTTTGTCTCCCTTGCCTGTTCCCAGCCTGCGGGATACTGCAAGTTCAGATCCACGCCGTCAATATTGGCTTTCCACCCTGACGGAAATGGTATCTGAGGATAGTTTCTGGCAATTGCCACCGCCTGCTGATAATCTTTTTCACTGTCCAGCATCCCGTTGACCAAATCTACCCCATCGGGATTGACCATAGGAACCAGATACAGTTCATATTCCCGGAATAATTTTCTGGCATTGACACCATACAAATCTCTGTTGGTTGCAAAGGCCTGTGCGTACTCCTCCACAAACTTCAGCAGCATCGGTGTATTAATCCATTCATTGGCATGAAAGGATGCATTGTAAAATACCTGTTTATCTCCGTTTCCGATTTTCAGATAAGGAATCTCTTTCCCCATGACACTGTCTCCGATATTTCCCTGTTCCACAAAAGGATACCGTGCCATCAGTCCGTCAATGACCCACTCCAATAGCAGAGAGGAATAAGGTACATCCGTAGGGGTAATTTTCATTTGAAGGGGTACCTTTACGGGCATTCCAACCTCCAGATTTGTGGGACTGACCATAGGATTTGCTGCCATAATCAAAGGCAGGGTGGAATTATATTCTGCCGCAATTTTCCACAGGGTATCTCCTCTTTTTATCACATGGGTCTGATACCCTTTTATGTATGGCAAAAGCCTCTGCCATACACGGTTATTTACCTCACATCCGCCTTCTCCTCTTTGAAATGCCCGCAATGCTTCGCAAGTTTCATCTCCGAATACACCATCTATTTTGTTGGGATATCCCGCCCGGTTTAGAGCAAGCTGTAAATATTGTACAAGAGTTCCTTCGTCTCCCGCATTCAAATTTCTCATTGCTTTACCTGATTCTGTTTTTTACTAGATTATGCTTCTTAATAATCTTTATTCACATAATCTGTTTTCTCTATCATGGTTTTGGCATGTTTTGCTCCTGATACCTTTCCTCTGCCCACTCCCAATCCACGACCTGAAACCAGTCGGGAATATAATTTTTTCTCAGATTAAAATGTTTCAGATAATAGGCATGTTCCCAAACATCAATATTCAATATCGGCATAAGGTGCAGTTCCAAAGGTGTATCCTGATTTGCGGTCTGGACAATGTCCAACTCTCCGTTTTTCCTCACTACCAGCCACGCATACCCTGACCCGAAAACCCCTAAAGCTGCCTTTGTAAATTCTTTTTGAAATTCTTCAAAACTTCCGTATTGTCCTTCGATGGCTTTTGCCAGACTTCCCACCGGCTTTTTGGAAGAATTTCCCGTCATTCCGTTAAAATACAGTTGATGATTATAAACCCCTCCTGCATTATTTCTGATTGCCATCTGAATTTCTGTGGGAATACTCTCCAAGTTACAGAGCAGCTGTTCTAAAGAAAAATTCTGCAAAAAAGGATAATCTGACAACGCCGCGTTCAGATTATCCACATAAGTCTGTAAATGTTTATCGTGGTGCAGATACATCGTCTGTATATCAATGTAGGGTTCCAATGCCTTGTAGGAATAAGGCAGCGGACTATTTACAAATTTGTAATATTCCTGCATGGGTCTCTCCCCGTTTCTGCTTTCCTATTACTCTATGCACCATTCTCTCTTTTTGCTATTCTTCTAGCGGTACAATACCACAATATCTCCCTCATGAATCAAGGTACTTCCGCTTGGGATGATATTCTCATCTCCCCGTTTAATCAATGCAATCAACTGATTTTGAGGAAGGTTCAGTTCTTGTATGGTATGGTTGCACCAACTGTGGTTTTTCTCCACCACAACCTCCTCTAAATTTTCATTTTCCTGTGATTCATAGGCAGGCACACTTAAAATCACACTGTCCCCTGCCAGAATCTTCAAATCTCCGTTGGGAATAATCGTCTCACCCTCCCGTTTTACCATCAAAGCCAGAGACCCTGTGGGAATCCCCACCTCGCAGATTCTTTTATTCTCCCAGTTATGCCCTTTTGGAATAAACATCCGCATCAACATCATTGCCAATTCCTCCTGATAATCATTAAAGGTCTTTTTGACATCTGCGGAATCATCCACCATATCCAGTTTCTCCGCCATCTTTGGAATCAACGTTCCCTGTATAGCTACGGATAAAAGAGCCACCATAAATACAATGTGGAACAAATCTAAAGAAATATCTCCTCCTCCTGCAATTACCATAATGGCAAACACAATGGACGCAGCCCCTCTTAAGCCTGCCCATGAAACCAAAAGGCATTGACGGATACTGCATCGAAACGGCAGAAGCAGACCAAAGACCGCTACCGGCCTTGCCACAAAAGTCAAAAACAAAGCAATCAACAATGACGGAATGATAATCTGCGGCAATTTGTGAGGAAATGCTAAGAGTCCCAACAGGAAGAAAATCAATATCTGTGCCAGCCCCGTAACACCGTCAAAAAACGGGATTACCACCTCTTTATGATGTATCCGGCTGTTTCCCAGCAGAATGCCCAGCAGATAAACGCTGAGATAAGCGTTTCCTCCCACTAATTCTGATATTCCAAAAGCAAAAATCACAACCGCTATTACAAAAATCGTTTCCAGACCATCCGGTACAAAATTGGTCTTTGTCATTAAAAATACTGTGAGAGCAGCCACTGCCACACCCACCAGAATCCCGAAAACAATCTCGGAAAACATCATCCAAAAGACATTTCCCGTTCCCTGAGAACCCAGCATGGAAATGCCGATAATCGTCAACAGATATGACATTGGATCATTACTACCGCTTTCGATTTCCAAAAGAGGAGCCGTTCCTTCCCTCAAATTCAGGTTCTTTCCTCTCAAAATGGAAAATACGCTGGCTGCATCTGTGGAGGACAATACCGCACCAATGAGAAAACTCTCCACAACAGAAAGTCCCAGTGCAAAATAACAAAAGACTGCCGTCAAGCCCGCTGTTATCACTACGCCCACCGTAGAAAGCAGGATTGCTCTTACCGCAACGTTTTTTGCCGTCTTCCAATTTGTATTAAAACCTCCGTAAAACATGATAAACACCAAAGCCGCCGAGCATACCCGCTCTGCCAGCTCATAGTTGTCAAACTGTATTTTTAACAGGCCATCACTTCCAAAGAGCATACCCACACCCATGAACAGAATCAGTGCCGGCATCCCGAATTTTCCTGAAAACCGGTCTGCCAAAATACAGGAAAATAAAATCAATGCAATCAGTAGATATCCAAATGTCATATTCGCTTCCTTTCCATTCTAATT
>USPJ01000138.1 GCA_900556645.1 uncultured Lachnospiraceae bacterium | reverse complement strand
GCTTTAATATATTAATTAGTATTATTTGAAAACGAGGTAATTGATAATGGAATATAAAGTTGGAGTTATTTCCGGAGATGGGATCGGACCGGAGATCGTTACAGAGGCAAAGAAAGTATTAGATAAAGTAGGAGAAAAGTTCGGACACGAATTTGAATATCAAGAGATTCTGATGGGGGGATGTTCCATCGATGCCACAGGCGTACCGTTGACAGATGAGGCCATTGCGGCAGCCAAAGCATCGGATGCGGTGCTGATGGGGTCCATTGGAGGAAATACCAGTACCTCACCATGGTATCAGCTCCCACCGGAGTTAAGACCGGAGGCGGGATTGTTAAAGCTCCGCAAATCCCTGAATCTGTTTGCCAATTTAAGACCGGCATATCTGTATGAGGAATTAAAAGAAGCATGTCCGCTGCGGGATGATATTATCGGAGACGGCTTTGATATGATGATCATGCGGGAACTGACCGGAGGACTTTATTTCGGAGACCGGATTACCGAAGAACGGGACGGTGTTCTGACAGCGGTAGATACCCTTACATATAATGAGAATGAAATAAGAAGGATTGCGGTCCGTGGCTTTGACATTGCCATGAAGAGAAGAAAAAAAGTAACCAGTGTGGATAAAGCCAATGTGTTGGATTCCTCCAGACTTTGGAGAAAAATCGTGGAGGAAGTGGCAAAGGATTACCCGGAGGTTACCTATGAGCATATGCTGGTGGATAACTGTGCGATGCAGCTGGTAAAAGACCCGGCACAGTTTGATGTAATTTTGACGGAGAATATGTTCGGAGACATTTTGTCCGATGAGGCAAGTATGGTAACCGGTTCTATTGGAATGTTATCCTCTGCCAGCCTGAATGAGACAAAATTCGGTCTCTATGAGCCAAGCGGCGGCTCCGCACCGGATATTGCAGGAAAGGGAATTGCCAATCCGATTGCTACAATTTTAAGTGCGGCAATGATGCTTCGCTATTCCTTTGACTTGGATGCAGAAGCAGATGCCATTGAGCAGGCAGTAAAACAGGTGTTGAAGGATGGATACAGAACCATTGATATCATGCCGCAGGAGGCTGACAAACAGGAGAGTGTGACACAGGTCGGAACAGTCCGGATGGGCGATTTGATTTGTGAGAGAATATAAGTTATGGCAGAGAGCAGTTGATATCTGCTTTTATGAGTAAGTTGAGGAGGAAATCGTATGAAGAGTGATAACGTAAAAAAAGGAATGCAGCAGGCACCCCATCGTTCCTTATTCAATGCCCTTGGTTTTACAAAGGAAGAGATGGAAAAACCGTTAGTAGGTATTGTAAGTTCTTATAATGAGATTGTTCCGGGACATATGAACTTGGATAAAATCGTAAATGCAGTAAAAATGGGTGTGGCGGAAGCCGGAGGAATTCCGGTGGTATTTCCGGCAATCGCAGTTTGCGACGGAATCGCCATGGGACATATCGGTATGAAATATTCTCTGGTTACCAGAGATTTGATTTGTGACTCCACAGAATGTATGGCAACGGCACATCAGTTTGATGCATTGGTTATGGTGCCAAACTGTGATAAAAATGTACCGGGACTTTTGATGGCGGCAGCCAGAGTCAATGTGCCGACAGTATTCGTATCCGGCGGACCGATGCTGGCAGGACGTGTAAAGGGACAGAAGAAGAGTCTTTCTTCCATGTTTGAGGCGGTAGGCTCCTATGCGGCAGGCAGCATGAGCGAAGAGGATGTCTGTGAGTTCGAGGAAAAGGTCTGTCCGACCTGCGGTTCCTGTTCCGGTATGTATACCGCAAACTCTATGAACTGTCTGACAGAGGCATTGGGAATGGGATTACAGGGTAACGGAACCATTCCGGCAGTTTATTCTGAGAGAATCCGTCTTGCAAAGCATGCGGGAATGGCGGTTATGGAGATGTATAAGAAAAACATCCGTCCAAGAGATATTATGACAAAAGAAGCTATCTTAAACGCATTGACCGTGGATATGGCACTGGGATGTTCCACCAACAGTATGCTGCATCTTCCGGCAATTGCCCATGAGGTTGGTTTTGATTTTGATATTGCATTTGCAAACGAAATTAGCGAAAAGACACCGAACCTCTGTCATCTGGCACCGGCAGGTCCGACCTACATGGAGGATTTGAACGAAGCCGGAGGCGTCTATGCCGTTATGAACGAACTGGCAGAGCTGGATTTATTACATTTGGATTGTATGACAGTTACAGGCAAAACTGTGGGAGAAAATATCAAAGGAGCAGTCAATAAGGACCCGGAGGTTATCCGTCCGTTGGATAATCCGTACAGTAAAACCGGAGGATTGGCTGTGTTAAAGGGAAATCTTGCACCGGACGGCGGCGTGGTAAAACGTTCCGCAGTGGTTCCTGAGATGATGGAGCATGAAGGCCCGGCAAGAGTATTTGACTGTGAAGAGGATGCCATTGCAGCCATCAAAGGCGGAAAAATCGTGGCAGGAGATGTGGTAGTTATCCGTTATGAAGGACCAAAGGGAGGTCCGGGTATGAGAGAAATGCTGAATCCTACCTCTGCCATTGCAGGTATGGGATTGGGCTCTTCCGTGGCATTGATTACAGACGGACGTTTCTCCGGTGCCAGCCGTGGAGCTTCCATTGGACACGTATCTCCTGAGGCAGCGGTAGGCGGTCCGATTGCCTTAATCGAAGAGGGAGATATCATCCAGATTAATATTCCTAAGATGGAATTGAATGTAAAGATTTCCGATGAAGAGATGGCAGCCAGAAAGGCAAAATGGCAGCCGAGAGAGCCAAAGGTAACATCCGGTTACTTAGCACGTTATGCCTCTATGGTAACCTCAGGAAACCGAGGAGCCATTCTAGAGCTGAACCAGTAGAAGTATACAGCTAAGGGAAAGGGATAAAACAATGCAGTTAACAGGAGCAGAGATTGTTATAGAGTGTTTAAAGGAGCAGGGCGTGGATACCATTTTCGGCTATCCCGGCGGAGCAATTTTAAATGTCTATGATGAATTATATAAACACAGAGATGAAATCCGTCATGTGCTGACCTCCCACGAACAGGGAGCTTCCCATGCGGCAGACGGATATGCCAGAAGTACGGGAAAGGTGGGCGTGTGCTTTGCCACCAGCGGACCGGGAGCCACCAATCTGGTTACCGGAATTGCTACCGCTTATATGGATTCCGTACCTATGGTAGCCATCACCTGTAATGTAACCGTACCGCTGTTGGGAAAAGACAGCTTTCAGGAGATTGATATTGCAGGCATTACCACACCGATTACAAAGCATAACTTTATTGTAAAGAATGTAGAAGAACTGGCAAATACAATTCGAAGAGCATTCAAGATTGCAAAAACAGGAAGACCAGGACCGGTTTTAATTGACATTCCAAAAGATGTGACGGCAGCCGTGACATCTTATGAAGCAGAAAAACCAGAGAAGATCATCCGTTTCAGCGAGAGAATCAAAGAAGCAGATATTCAGAATGCGATCAAGATGATCAAAGAATCAAAACGTCCATACATCTTAGTAGGTGGAGGAGCAGTTATCTCTGATGCAGCAGATGAATTAAAAGAGTTTGTAGATAAAGTTGATGCCCCAGTATGTGATACCTTGATGGGAAAAGGAGCATTTAATGGTACAGATGAGCGTTACAGTGGAATGCTTGGTATGCATGGAACCAAGGCATCAAATCTTGGAGTTTCTCATTGTGACTTACTGATCGCGATCGGAACAAGATTTAGTGATCGTGTATTAGGAAATCCAAAGACATTTGCAAAGAATGCTAAGATTTTACAGATCGATATTGATCCAGTTGAGATCAATAAGAATATTTGTGTATCTGCTTCAATCATCGGAGATGTAAAAGCAGTTCTGACTGTGATCAATCGCCGCTTAGAAGCACAGGAACATAAAGAATGGATGAATACAGTCAAAGAATATAAAGAAAAATATCCATTAACATATGACAAGGGATGTTTAACATGCCCTGAGATCATGGAAGCGATTTATGATATTACAAAAGGTGAGGCAGTCATTACAACGGAAGTTGGACAGCATCAGATGTGGGCCGCTCAGTTTTATAAATATGATAAACCACGTAAATTCTTGACATCTGGTGGTCTTGGAACAATGGGATACGGTCTTGGAGCCAGTCTTGGAGCCAAAGTTGGTAATCCAGACAAGATCGTAGTAAACATTGCAGGAGATGGATGTTTCCGTATGAATTTAAACGAGCTTGCGACCGCCTCGCGATACAACATTCCAGTGATCGAAGTTATTATCAATAACAGCGTGTTAGGAATGGTAAGACAGTGGCAGGATCTGTTTTATGAAGAAAGATATTCGTATACAACACTTCAGGACAAAGTGGACTTTGTAAAAGTTTCTGAAGGTCTTGGAGTTGATGCAAAGAAGATCATGGATATCGATGAATTCAAAGATGCATTTAAAGAAGCTTTAACGTTAGGAAAACCTATGGTTCTTGATTGTCATATCGATTTAGATGACAAAGTATGGCCAATGGTTAATCCAGGCGGCTCCATTGAAGATGCATTTGATAAAGCGGATCTTGAGGCGCAGGCAAGATAACTTTTAATTTATTTTCATATAAAGGAGAGAAAAGAAATGGCA
>USPJ01000137.1 GCA_900556645.1 uncultured Lachnospiraceae bacterium | reverse complement strand
CCGTCAGTCAGCACATGGAATACTTCCAAATTAATCCTGTATTTATAATAGGTTACCCGGAACAGATAGCTCCGGTTTTTATTCTGTACAATGAATCGGCAGGGATAGGTCTCCTCCTCAATAACCTTCGGTGCTTTTTTTACATTCTCTTCAAAATAGTACCAAAAGATTCCCTGACGCAACCTTACGTTAAAAAGGTCGAATTTCGGCAGCACCATATTCAGTGCCTCCTGTAACACTTCCTGTTTTATTTCTTCTGTCAATGTGACGCTGATACGATATACGTTGGACATCTGCTCTCCTGCTATTACAGGAAACAGATGTGCCGTATTATCCAGCTTATCCCATTTCAAAGTTCTTCTTTCCTCGGTTTGTTTCATACCGTCTCTCTTTCTATTTCTCTATCATTTTTCTATCACTTGCAAAAACACATGAATTTCTCATGTATTCTATGGATACTATCGCTACTAGTATAAGCAAAAAAAAAGAATCCCGCAAGGGGAACACCTCAGATATCTGTGTGCTCCCTCCCCCGGAATTCATTTTACCCCTGTGAAAATCTCGCCAAAAACTGCTTTGTACGCTCTTCTTTTGGATTCTCGATAACCTCTCGCGGATCTCCTTCTTCCACAATATAACCGCCATCCATGAAAATCACATGGTCTGCCACATCCCGGGCAAAGCTCATCTCATGGGTTACAATGACCATTGTCATATTTTCCTGTGCCAGTTCTTTGATAACCTTTAGGATTTCTCCCGTCAACTCCGGGTCCAATGCACTGGTAGGCTCATCGAAAAACAAAATGGACGGCTTCAATGCCAATGCTCTGGCAATGGCTACACGTTGCTGCTGTCCGCCGGAAAGCTGACAGGGATAAGCCTTTGCCTTATCCGATAACCCCATTTTTTCCAACAGCTCTCTGGCTTCCTTCTCCACTTCTTTTTTATCCCGCTTCTGCACGTGAATCGGTGCATCCATGACATTTTTCAGAACGCTGTAATGAGGGAACAGATTGAAATTCTGAAATACCAGTCCGAAATGACCCTCATACCGGATATTTCCGCTGTCCTTCTCCTCCAGTCCCGTACAGCACCGGAGCAATGTTGACTTTCCCGAACCGGAAGGTCCGATAATTGCCACTACTTCTCCCTCATCCACCGAAAGGGAAATATCATGGAGGACATCTACGTCCTCAAAGCTCTTTTTTAAATTCTCTACCTCTAATAACTTCATAGTCCCTCTCCTACTGATAATAAGCAAGACGTCTTTCCAGATATTCCATAAATACCGCCACCACTAGATTAAAGACATAGTAAAATACACCTGCCACAAATAACGGCATCATAGTGGTCTGTGCCGCCGCAATCTGCTTGGCGATGGTAAACATCTCCGCATATGCCAGAACAAATGCCAGAGAGGTATCTTTTACCAGAGTGATGACTTCATTGGTTACCGGAGGAAGAACCCGCTTTACCATCTGTGGAAAGATAATTTTAAAGAAAGTCTGGGTCTTTGTATATCCCAACACCTTGGCAGCCTCCCACTGTCCTACCGGTATGGACTGAATACCTGCCCGGTAAATCTCGGCAAAATAAGCTGCATAGTTGATACTGAAACCGATAATGGTGGCATAGAAACGGTATCCCGTAGAAAGACGCACACCGAAAAGATAGTACGGTCCAAAATATACCACCAGCAATTGCAGCATCAGCGGTGTTCCCCGCATGATGGATATGTATATCTTCATCAGCCATTGGAGCGGCTTGATTTTAGACATTCTTGCAAACGCCACCAAAAGCCCCAAGGGCAGAGAAAAAAGTAATGTCAATACAAAAATGGAGATGGATGCTCCCATTCCCGACAGCAATTCTCTCAGCATTACATCAATTGCCATGTTTAAACGCTCCTTACTGACCGAGACATACCATGTCGGTTAAATCCCATTTTTCAGCAATCTCACCGAAGGTTCCGTCTTTAACCATTTCATCTAAGGTCTTCTGTACTTTGTCACGAAGCTCTTCGTTGCCTTTTTTAAATCCAACTGCATACTGCTCTGTACGCACTTTATCCTCTAACATTACAAAACCTTCTCTGGATGCAAGCTGATAATCTGCTACTCCGATATCTACCACAATGGCATCTACTGCACCGCTTTCCAGATTCATAAATGCCGTATTGTAATCTGCTACCTGCTGTAACTCTGCAAAGCTTGCTGCCAGTTTTAAGTTTTCTTCGTTGTCCTCTTCATCGGTCAAAGCTGCAAGTCCTGAAGAATCTGCCTGAACAACCACTACTTTTCCTGCCAAATCTTCTTTGCTCTTGATACCGGAATCCTCTGCTACCACAACTACAATGGAATTATCTACATAAGGCTCTGACCATGTATAGTCATCCTCACGTCCTGTAACAGTAAATCCATTCCAGATACAGTCGATAGAACCGGAATTCAGCTCCATATCCTTAGAATCCCAATCGATTGGCTGTTTTACCAATTCCCATCCGTTACGTTTGCAGACTTCTTCTGCCAGATCCAAGTCAAAGCCTACATACTCGCCATTGTCATCCTTGTAGCCGTATGGCGGATATTCCGCATCAAAACCTACGATGAACTGGTCCTCGGAATTGCTCTTTTCTGCTTTATCTGTGTCTTTTTTGTCTGAACATGCTGTCATTGTAAACGCCATTGCCGCCGTCAACAATAAAGCTGCAAATTTCGTTGCTTTCTTCATAAAAAAATCCTCCTCATCTGTCTTATCTTACACTTTAGTATACTAACATGATAAAACAGTCATGTAAAGGAGGATTTTTATTTTATCCCTGTTTTTTTATTTTATTTGAATACCTTTTTGTCTTCTGTATCGAGTTTCTCTACAACTGCCAAAATTGCCTCAAAATCATGTATCAGCTCCTTAGAAAAGCCCTCCGCCTGCCGGTAAATCTGTTCTGCCTCGTCATACTGCTCGTCCATAAGAGCCTTTACCATCTTCCTGCCGTAACCGTGAAATTCTTTGTGCTTGTCCTTCAGACCATCCCAAAGCTTTAACACTTCTTCGTTTTTCGGATGGAACGCATAGTAGAAATGACCGAATCCGCATTTTGTATCATCCATCTGAAGTGTTAAAATGGTGCGTTCATTTTTCATCTGCTCCAAGGTGGCAAGCCATTTCTTATGTGCATCTACCGCATTTTTGACATAGGTTGCAAATATACTGTTTTCCGGCATATAAAAAGCATCCAGACTCATCTGACCGATGGTTTTGATGGATTCGTCCAATTCCCTCTCCACAGTCTCCAGTGGCTGTATGGACTGGTTCAGTTTTTCGCTGACTCCCTGTACCACCTGTGCATCTGTATCCATCATGGCACACTGCTCTTCGATTCTGGTAATCTGCGTCTCCAATACATTGACAGAGCTGCTGATTTCCTCACTGACTGCTGCCAACGAACTGATAGATTCCGAAATAGCACCTACACTCTTCTGGTTACCGTCATTAATGCTCCAAACCGCATTAATCTTATCATTGATTTCTTCCAATGAACTCATAACCGAAGCCACACTTTTGGCACTTTTTTGAGAAGCTTCTTCGATATGCTCCACAAACTCACCCATATTTCCGGTGAGGCCTCTGGTTTCTTCCGCCAGATTCCGAATCTCATCCGCTACCACTGCAAAGCCTTTTCCTGCCTCTCCGGCTCTTGCCGCTTCAATACTGGCATTCAAAGCTAACAGATTTGTCTGGGAAGAAATGGAGTTGATTCCCTCAATAACCTCATTCATATGAGTGATAATGTCCAAAAGTTCCGTCATATCCGCCTGCATTTCTTCAGAGTATGTAATCATGCCGGTGGAGTGTTCACGGATTCCCGTCAGCTCCTCCTGTCCTGCTTCTATCTTCTTAAATACGTTGGAGGCTTCCTCTGAAACCTCGATAATGGTATTGGTCAGATTCTCATGGGCGTGAGTTACCTCTCCTGCGGTAGCCGCCGTCTCCTCGGTTGCATTGTGTATTACCTCTGATACCTGAGACAAGTCTTTGGTAATGCTGGTCATCTTCTTGGCATTATTTCCGATTTCTAAATCCAGAGAGCTTACCTTCATGACAGCACTCAGATTTTTGCTCATGATTTCCTTTAATTTATCTTTTCCTGCTTCAAGCCGTGTAAACGCATCCTGCAGCTCCGCTGACCCTGAAGCATAATCCATTTTTTTCATTTCAGAAAAAGAACGGATATAATCCGTACTTTTCGCCGGTTTTCCAAATCCCATTGCTCTGTCTCCTCCTTACGTACAAGTTTCCTGTGTTGTTATTATTGTACCACCTTTCCGTAAAGAAAACCAGCCAGAAAAGGAGGATTTTCGACTTTATTTTTCTTCTAATATCTCAGACGTAAACGGTGCCAGTTGTAACTGATATTCCTGACCTCCATAGGAAAAATACAGCTCCGCCTCCTGTTCCGAAAGGTTCAGTGCCACAATCCGGTACTCCTCTCCCTCTCTTCTCGCAAACACCAACTGCTCATTTTTTACCAGAACCTCTTCGTAGCTTCCATAACGTACGGCTCGGGAATTTTTCCTACACTCTGCCAGCTTTTGGATATGCCAGATTAACTCCGTGTTTCTTCCTTGCATTTCCTCCAGAGA
>USPJ01000136.1 GCA_900556645.1 uncultured Lachnospiraceae bacterium | reverse complement strand
TGAATCCGGAAATAATGGCAACCAGGACGGCAACAGTCAGACTAACGGAAGTCAGCAGGCGGCAAGGACAGCGGGCAGTGCATCTTCCGCAAACTTTACAAGCGACAGCAAGATGATCTGGCCTGTAAGCGGCACGGTGCTTATGAATTACAGCATGGACAAGACCGTATATTTTAAATCTCTGGATCAGTACCGTTACAACCCGGCAGTGGTTATCGGTGCCAATGTAAATGATGCGGTAACCTCCGCAGCAGCAGGAAAAATTCTGGAGATTAGCAATAATGAAGTAACAGGATGTACGGTAAGTGTGGATTTGGGAGATGGTTATCAGGCAATCTACGGTCAATTGAAGGAAGTGCCAAAGCAGGCTGGAAGCTATGTGGAGGCGGGAGAGGTCATCGGATATATCAGCGAGCCTACGAAATATTATTCCGAGGAAGGAAGTAATCTTTATTTTCAGTTGTTAAAGGATGGAACCCCGGTGGACCCTATGACATATTTTCAGTAAGATACCTTGAACCCCAAAAAAAAGTCTGTTATAATGGAACAGTATTGATACTCGGCGGTGGAGAAAGCACCGTCGATTTTCATTATAGGATGAAACACGTAAGACAAAAACAGAATTCTCTAAAAAAGGAGATTTAAGGGTGAATTTTCGTGAATATGAAGATTCCGTACAAAGTTTTGTAGATATTGTGTTATGTAATAGAGAGATTGATCCTGTAAAAACCTTGTATGGATGTTCCCGGCTTATGGAGTATGGGAAGAGAACAGAGGATAATAAAATATTGGGATTTGCGTATTATTACAGTGGTGAAACCTATTACCAGTTAAATGATACGGAGAATTTTTTCCAGAATATCACAACGGCATTGACGTATTTGCAGAGAATCGGCGAGTGGGAGCTGGTGGCGAGAGCCTATAATATTCTGGCAATTTCTTCTGCCGGAAGGGGAAATGCACCCTATGCACTGGACTACTATTTGAGCGGTCTTGCCTATTGCAAGGAGCATCATCTGGATATGATGGCGGCTGTGATACATATGAATATCGGAACCCTTTATATGGGCTTGCAGGAATACCAGACCGGGCAGCAGTATTTTGAAAGAAGCTATGCATTTTTCAAACAACACTCGGAGGATGAAAATTATTACAGCCATATGGCGAATATTTACATCAGTATTGCCTCCTCTTATCTGCACCGTGAAATGCTGCAAAGGGCACAGGAGTATGATAAAAAGGTAGCCAATGAGTGTATCCCGTATCTTCAGGAAGAAGAGATGCTGTATATTTGGTGTTTTGAAGCAAGGCTGCTGAATGCACTGGGAAAGACAGCCGAGAGGGATACTATGATTGAAAAGGTGCAGGAGAAGGCATCCAACAATCTGATTCTCATGGATATTTTTGATGATGTATATGAGTATTGCAATATGCTCTTGGAGATAAAGAAATATCAGGAATTCTGGACGATTATAAACTGGATGGAAAAAATAGCCAAAAGGGCAAAAATCATCAATCTGCAAAAGCGGCTTTTGACACTAAAAATCCAATACTATAAGATGAATCGGGAAAACGAAAACTATTTGCAGGCAGCAGGTATGTACTTTGAATTGTCCAATCTTCTGGAGAGAGAAAACAACTATATCATGCGTTCCATGCTGATTATTCGAAGCTCTCTGGAGGAGGCACAGAAAAAAAGACAGGAAGTAGAAGCTGAAAATGCAATTTTACTTCATCGTGCAGAGACGGATCCGCTGACCGGACTTTCTAACCGTGCCAGATTGAATATCCATGCAGAAGAAGCCTTTTTCCGTGCATACAAGAATCGGACGCCGTTGGCAGTAGAAATTATGGATATCGATTATTTCAAACAGTATAACGACAATTACGGACATCAGGCAGGAGATAGCTGCCTTGTGAAAATTGCAAAGGCAATCCGTGAGCTGGAGAAATACGAGAATGTATTCTGTGCCCGTTACGGCGGGGATGAGTTTATGATTATTTACGAGGGTTACAGTCAGCAGCAGGTGTCAGATATGGCAGAAGAGCTGAAACAGAATATTATGCAGGAAAATATGGAGCATCTCTATTCCAAAGCACTTCCTATCGTAACGATTTCACAGGGAATCTGTTGGGACATTCCCCACAGTAAAAATAAAGTATGGGATTTCCTGCATTCTGCGGATACTATGCTCTATCGGGTAAAAGAAAAATCCAGAAACAGCATTCTTATGGGAAGATGCGGAGAAGAATAGCATGAATTACACGTATATTTTAGAATGTTCTGACGGAACCTATTACACCGGATGGACCAATCATTTGGAAAAACGGATTCATGACCATAATGAAAATAAAGGGGCGAAGTACACAAGGGGGCGTACACCGGTAAAGCTGGTGTACTATGAAATTTTTGAAACAAAAAGCGAGGCCTTAAAGCGGGAAGCGGCGATTAAAAAGCTGAGCCGTGAAGAAAAAAAGGCATTGATAGTAAAACAGAATAAGGAGAACTATGGAAACAGTTAGATTTGATGAATTGGAATTACAGCCTCAGATTTTAAGAGGAATTAAAGCAATGGGATTTGAAGAGGCAACCCCGATACAGAGCAAGGCAATTCCTGTGGTTATGTCCGGTGCGGATGTGATTGGGCAGGCACAGACAGGAACCGGAAAGACAGCAGCTTTTGGAATTCCGATTCTACAGAAGGTAGACCCTTCCAACAAAAAGACCCAAGTGATTATTCTTTCCCCCACCAGAGAACTGGCGATTCAGGTGGCAGATGAAATCCGTGCATTGGCAAAATATATGCATGGAATCAAGGTGCTTCCGGTGTATGGAGGACAGGACATCACCAAGCAAATCCGTTCTTTAAAAGGCGGAACACAGATTATCATCGGAACCCCGGGACGAATTATGGATCATCTCCGCAGACGGACCATCCGCTGCGACCATGTACACACCATTGTATTAGATGAGGCAGATGAGATGCTGAATATGGGATTCCGGGAGGATATAGAAACGATTTTGGAATACATTCCATCCCCACATCAGACCGTATTATTCTCGGCAACCATGCCAAAACCTATTTTGGATATCACCAAAAAATATCAAAAAGATGCTGTTCATATTAAGGTAGTGAAAAAAGAACTGACCGTTCCAAGCATTGATCAGTTTTATTATGACGTAAAGCGGAAAGATAAAATAGAAGTACTTTCCAGACTTCTGGATTACTATGATCCGAAGCTGTCATTGGTTTTCTGCAATACCAAACGGAAGGTAGATGAGCTGACCTCTGAGTTGCAGGGAAGAGGCTATTTTGCGGAAGGACTTCATGGTGATATGAAACAGTCTCAGAGAGACCGGGTTATGAACAATTTTCGAAAGGGAAAGACGGACATTCTGGTGGCAACGGATGTTGCTGCAAGAGGAATTGATGTGGATGATGTGGAGGCAGTTTTTAACTATGATATTCCACAGGATGATGAATATTATGTACATCGAATCGGAAGAACCGGACGGGCAGGAAGAACCGGACGGGCATTCACCTTTGTAAAAGGGAAAGAGGTCTACAAACTAAAAGATATTCAGCGATACTGTAAGACAAAGATACTGGCACAGCCTATCCCGTCCACAGAAGATGTAGCATCCATCAAAGCAGAAAAAATTATGGAGCGTATCGGAAACATTATTGAAGAAGAGGATTTAAAGCAGACCATTGACTTTATTGAACAACACATCAATGAGTCGGATGACTATACGGCAATGGATATTGCGGCAGCATTTTTGTATGAAGCAATAGGCGGAGCTGAAGAAACGGTTTTTGAAGGCTATGATTTTGACAATACGGGAGCCGAAGAGGGAATGGTTCGTTTGTTCATTAATATTGGCAAGAAGCAGAACGTGAAACCGGGAGACATTTTAGGAGCCGTTGCGGGAGAATCCGGAATGTCGGGAAAACTAGTGGGAGCCATAGATATGTATGACAAATACACCTTTGTGGAAGTTCCGAAGGAATACGGAAGAGAAGTACTGGAAGCTATGCGAAACGTAAAAATCAAAGGGAAATCCATCAGTATCGAACCGGCAAATCAGAAATAGAAACAGAATAAGGAAAAAGGGAAAAAGGCGGCTGCATTGCAGACCGCCTTTTGTAGGGAGTTTAGGTTAAATAATAAAAGGAAGAATCCTAGTATTAGGATTACCGTTTTGAGAGAGGTGTCCTCTCTGTTTAGTAATAGTAATTATTACTGATATTAATATAACAAAAAAACAGCTGGTTGTCAACTGGTTTTTGGCATTTTTATTTTTTTTGCACATTCCGGGCATTTTCCGAAGAAATGAGTAACGCTTCCTTCGATAATTCCGTCAAAATCATGATTGGCAACCACATTGATATGGTCGATGGATTTCATCTTTAAATCGTACACAGCTCCACATTCATTGCAGAAAAAATGGTAATGAGGCTCCACACAGCCATCATAGCGGTCAGGGCCGATACCGGTGGAAATTTTTATGATTTCTCCCGTTTCCTCCAGTAAGGCAAGATTCCGGTAAACCGTACCAAGACTGATATTTGGGTACTCTTCTTTAATCGATAAATACACCGTCTCTGCGGTAGGATGATTTGAATGGGTGGCCAAATAATTTTTGATAGACTCATATCCGAAA
>USPJ01000135.1 GCA_900556645.1 uncultured Lachnospiraceae bacterium | reverse complement strand
GGCAGGAATTAATCTTGCCATAGGAACCGACGGACCTGCCAGTAATAATTGCTTAGATATGTTTCGGGAGATGTTTCTGGTAACAGGACTCGCTAAATTAAGAGAAGAGGATGCGGCGGTCATGGATGCCGACAGGGTATTGTATATGGCAACCGCAGGAGGAGCCGTTGCTATGGGATTGGAGGATTGTGACCGTCTTGCAGTGGGAAAGAAAGCCGATTTGATTCTGATAGACTTACAGCAGCCCAATATGCAGCCTTTCAATAACATCACGAAAAATCTGGTATACAGCGGCAGCAAACAGAATGTAAAGCTGACGATGGTCAACGGTAAGATTCTATATGAGGACGGAGAATTTGACATTGGAGTTTCACCGCAGGAAATCTACGGGAAAGCCAATGAGATTGTGAGTAAAATGCCATGAGAATTATTTATGTAATGCACAGTTGTTTTGCGGTGGAGATAGGAGATACTCTGTTGCTGATAGATTATTTTGACAAAAGCAAAACCCCGGAGGTGGAGTTCTTGGGAGAACTCCCGGATTTTTCAAAGTACAAGAAGCATTATATTTTTGCCAGCCATAAGCACAGAGACCATTTCTGGCTGGAATCCTTAAAGTGGGGGATGGAGTACCCGGAAATGATATTCTTTTTGGGAAACGATATGCGGTTCAACGCAAAATATCTGGAGCGGAACGGCATTGACCCGGCGGTAAAGGAACGGATGATTACCGTAAAGCCTGACCATCACTATGAAGTAGATGGACTGGTGGTGGACGCTCTGGGTTCCACCGATGAGGGCGTGTCTTTTCTCATTACTTATCAGGGAAAAAAACTGTTTCATGCAGGAGATTTGAACGACTGGTGCTGGGTAGTACGAAAAGGCGAAGCCAGAGATGAGGCGTACCGAAAGAAAATGCGGGAGGAATTCCGCAAGAAGCTAGAGCCTTTGCGGGGCGTTCATCTGGATGCGGCATTTGTGGTTATGGATCCCCGTCTGGAGGAAAGCTATAAAAATGGCATGGACTATTTTATCCATCATATGGATGCGGATAGAATCTTTCCTATGCATATGTGGAAGCGATATGATTTGATTGAAACCTATAAGCAGGAATTGACAGACTGCGGAGAGCAGAAGCTGGCAGATAAGATTGTGGATATATCTGGGGAAAATCAAGTGTTTGAAGAAATATAGGGAAAAGAAAGAGGATATAGAATGGAAGTAATAATTTATACCGATGGAGCGGCGAGAGGAAATCCCGATGGACCGGGCGGTTACGGTGTGGTGTTACAATACACGGACAGAAGCGGTACGCTCCATGAGAGGGAGCTTTCCGCAGGATATAAAAAAACCACCAATAACCGGATGGAACTGATGGCGGCAATTCGGGGACTGGAGGCTTTGACGAAGCCATGTAAAGTGAAGTTGTATTCCGACTCCAAGTATCTGGTGGATGCTTTTAATCAGAACTGGATTGGCGGTTGGGTAAAAAGAGGCTGGAAGAAGGCAGACAAGAAGCCGGTAAAGAATGTGGATTTATGGAAAAGGCTGTTGCAGGTCATGGAGCCCCATGAGGTTACCTACATATGGGTAAAGGGACATGACGGTCACCCTGAGAATGAGCGGTGTGATACCTTGGCAACCACGGCGGCAGACGGAGAGAACCTTTTGGAGGATGTACTGTTGGAAGATGGGGAAAATGGACAAATTGGGTTTTCAGACATCTTGAAATAAGATTTTTCCTATGATATGATAAAGAATAGTTTGTGGCAAAGTTTTTTGTAATAGAAAACGGAGGGAAGCAGAATGGCATTTTTAGCAAGTTTTTTACAGTATACAATTATAGCACTCATTCTGGCGGCCATTGCGGTTGCAGGAGTTTTTGCAGGAAAAAAATTGAGAATGAATAAAGATGCAAAGGAAGCTGCAGTAGCAGAAGAGACAAAAGAGCAATAGATTTTGGAGGAAAAAACGTGAAGAAATATGGAGTAAATGAGCTTCGGAGAATGTATCTGGAGTTTTTTGAGAGTAAGGATCATTTATCAATGAACAGCTTTTCGCTGGTACCACACAATGACAACAGTCTGTTGTTGATTAATGCAGGTATGGCACCGTTAAAGCCGTATTTTACAGGACAGGAAGTGCCACCGAGAAAGAGAGTGACCACCTGTCAGAAATGTATCCGTACAGGAGATATTGAGAACGTAGGTAAGACAGCAAGACATCTTACTTTCTTTGAGATGCTGGGTAACTTTTCTTTTGGAGATTACTTCAAGCATGAAGCAATTGCATGGAGCTGGGAGTTTTTGACAGAGGTTATCGGTATGGAGCCGGAGCGTCTGTATCCGTCTATCTACGGCGAAGATGAAGAAGCCTTTGAGATTTGGACAAAAGAAATCGGAGTTCCGGCAGAGAAGATTACACGGTTCTATCGGGATGAAAACGGCGAGTGTGATAACTTCTGGGAGCATGGTGCAGGTCCTTGCGGTCCGTGTTCCGAGATTTATTATGACAGAGGCGAGAAATATGGATGTGGCAGCCCGGATTGTAAGGTGGGCTGTGATTGTGATCGTTTCATGGAGGTATGGAATAACGTATTTACCCAGTTTGATGGTGATGGACACGGAAACTATGTAGAGCTTGCCAACAAAAATATTGATACCGGTATGGGACTGGAGCGTCTGGCAGTAGTGGTTCAGGATGTGGATTCCGTTTTTGATATTGATACCATGAAAGCAATCCGCGACAGAATCTGTGAGATTGCAGGAAAGACATATCAGACCGATGCAATGGATGATGTATCTATCCGTCTGATTACAGACCATATCCGTTCCGCAACCTTTATGATTTCTGATGGAATTATGCCGACCAATGAAGGAAGAGGTTATGTGCTGCGTCGTATCATCCGTCGTGCAGCCCGTCACGGAAGATTGCTGGGCATTGAGGAGAAATTCTTGGCAAATCTCAGCGAAACAGTGATTGCAGAGAGTAAGGACGGTTATCCTGAATTAGAAGAAAAGAGAGAATTTATCTTAAAAGTATTAAGTGAAGAGGAAGAAAAATTCCATAAAACCATCGATCAGGGTCTGAGTATTCTGAATGAGATGCAGGAAGAAATGCAGGCAGCAGGTAGCAAGGTGCTTTCCGGTGAGAATGCATTTAAGCTTTATGATACCTATGGATTCCCGATGGATTTGACGCAGGAAATTCTGGAGGAAAAAGGATTTACCATCGATGAAGAAGGCTTTAAAGCTTGTATGGAAGAACAGCGGAAAAAAGCCCGCAGTGCAAGAAAAGAGACAAACTATATGGGAGCAGATGCCACCGTATATGATGAGATTGATACAGCCATTACCACGGAATTTGTGGGGTATGATAGATTGGTACATGAATCTAAGATTACAGTGCTGACCACGGAGACAGAGCTGACGCAGGCGTTATCTGACGGGGATGTGGGAACGATTATTGTAGAGGAGACCCCATTCTATGCTACTATGGGTGGACAGTGTGCGGACAATGGTATCATTGAGACCGCAGACGGAGAATTCCATGCGGAAGATACCATCCAGCTTCGCGGCGGCAAGGTAGGTCACGTGGGAAAAGTGACAAAGGGAATGTTCAAGGTTGGAGACACGGTTACTTTGCGTGTCAACGAGAAAAAACGTAATCTTACCAGAAGAAATCATAGTGCCACCCATCTGTTACAGAAAGCACTCCGTGAAGTGCTGGGTACTCATGTAGAGCAGCACGGTTCCTATGTGGATGAGGGAAGACTTCGTTTTGACTTCTCACATTTTGCTGCTATGACAGAAGAGGAAATTACTAAGGTTGAGAATATTGTCAATGAAAAAATTGCAGATTCCCTTCCGGTAGTAACCAAGATTATGACTTTGGACGAGGCAAAGAAAAGCGGTGCTATGGCATTGTTTGGTGAGAAATACGGAGATACTGTACGTGTAGTAAGTATGGGAGATTTCTCCACAGAGCTTTGCGGAGGAACCCATGTAGATAATACGGCAAATATCAGTGCCTTTAAGATTATATCCGAATCCGGTATCGCAGCAGGTGTCAGACGTATTGAAGCCTTGACTTCAGAGGGCGTTTTTGAATACTATGACAAGATGGAGGATACCATCAATGAAGCAGCTAAAGTTGTGAAAACAAATCCGGCAGGCTTGGTGGAGAAGTTAGAGCATCTGATGGCGGAAGTCAAAGCATTACAGAGCGAGAACGAATCCTTAAAGAGCAAAGCCGCAAAAGATGCTTTGGGAGATGTCATGGATCAAGTGACCGAGGTCAAAGGAACCAAGCTGTTGGCAGTCAGCGTATCAGATGTGGATATGAACGGTCTGAGAGACTTAGGCGACCAGTTAAAAGAAAAACTGGGAGAAGGCGTGATTGTACTGGCTTCTGAAAATGACGGCAAGGTAAACTTAGTAGCTATGGCAACTGACGGAGCCATGAAAGCAGGAGCTCACGCAGGCAACTTAATCAAGGCAATCGCCGGAAAAGTTGGCGGTGGCGGCGGTGGACGTCCAAACATGGCACAGGCAGGCGGTAAGAACCCGGCAGGAATTGCAGACGCCTTGGCAGAGGCAAAGATTGCGTTAGAGGGTCAAATCCAATAAATCCCATCTAATTTTGGAAAAATAGTTGACGAATCATTA
>USPJ01000134.1 GCA_900556645.1 uncultured Lachnospiraceae bacterium | reverse complement strand
AGACACCTTCGACCGTAATTTCACATTTTCCGTAGAGCATGTGGCGGTGGCAAAGCAGGCAGACTTAGTGCTGATTGCTCCGGCTACGGCAAATGTCATTGGCAAAATTGCAGGGGGAATTGCAGACGACATGCTGACTACCACGGTGATGGCGTGTACCTGTAAAACCCTGATTGCTCCGGCAATGAACCACAATATGTATCACAATCCTATTGTACAGGAGAATATCAAGAAGCTGGAACATTTCGGCTATGAAATCATCCCGTCGGTACATGGAATGCTGGCAAACGGCGATATGGGTGATGGGAAGCTTCCGTCGGAAGAGGTGTTGGTAGAATACGTTTTACGGGAACTGGCATGTGAAAAAGATTTACAGGGTAAGAAAGTGCTGATAACAGCGGGACCTACCAGAGAAGCCATTGATCCGGTGCGTTATATCAGCAATCATTCCACTGGAAAAATGGGTTATGCCATTGCAAAGCGGGCAATGCTACGGGGAGCGGAAGTGACACTGGTGACAGGTCCTACAACGGAGGAACCGCCAATGTTTGTGGATGTGGTGTCGGTAACCAATGCGGAACAGATGTATGAAGCGGTTATGGAGCGGGCATCACAGCAGGACGCCATTGTGAAGGCGGCAGCAGTTGCGGATTATCGTCCGGCAGAGATTGCAGAGGATAAGATAAAGAAGCAGGAAGGCAGCAGCAGTATTTCGCTGGAGAGAACCCAGGATATTTTAGGAAAATTGGGAGAGGAAAAGAAAAATGGAAAGCTTCGGGCGTTTTTGTGCGGATTTTCCATGGAAACTCAAAATATGCTGGAGAACTCCAGAAAGAAATTAGAGAAGAAAAATGTGGACATGATTGCAGCCAATAATTTGAAGGAAAAGGGTGCGGGATTCGGGACGGATACCAACCTCCTTACCTTGATTACAAAAGAGGATATACAGGAGCTTCCGTTGATGAGTAAGGAAGCAGCGGCAAATATGCTGTTGGATGAAATCTTTGCCATAGAAAAGAAGGATTAAAAAATAAATTAGAGGGAAACCGAAAAATAAGGTTGAAAAAAAACAGCGGGTATGATAAAATTTTTACAATTTAGGCATATTAGGTGTTTATGAATATAGTAGCAACCTTACAGAAAAAAGATTCCCTCTTTTTTTTTGTAAAAAATTAGATGAAGACTCATACAGAAAGGGCAAGGTAATATATGAAAGCATTTCTCATATTGGAAGATGGAACGGTGTTTGAGGGAACCAGCATCGGCTCCAAAAAAGAAGTCATCAGCGAAATTGTGTTCAACACTTCTATGACAGGCTATCTTGAGGTTTTGACAGACCCATCTTATGCAGGTCAGGCGGTGGTCATGACATACCCGTTGATTGGAAATTACGGCATTACACCGGATATGGAGTCGGAGAGACCTTGGGTAGATGGCTATATCGTACGGGAATTATCCAGAATGCCGAGTAACTTCAGATGTGAGGGAACCATACAGGATTTCCTAACGGAGCATGATATTCCGGGAATTGCCGGAGTAGATACCAGAGCACTTACAAAGACTCTTCGGGATAAGGGAACCATGAATGGCATGATTACCACAGATGAGAATTATAATATAGAAGAAATCCTTCCGAAGCTGAAAGCTTACCGCACCGGAAATGTGGTGGACAAGGTAACCTGTAAGGAGCCGAAGATATTAAAAGGAAAAGGAAAAAAGGTTGCCCTTTTGGATTTGGGAGCCAAGAACAACATTGCAAAATCTTTGAATGAGAGAGGCTGTGAAGTAACCATTTATCCGGCACATACCACAGCCCAAGAGATTCTGGATACGAAACCGGACGGAATTATGCTTAGCAACGGACCGGGGGATCCGAAGGAATGTGAGAGTATTATTGCAGAAATCAAGAAGCTCTATAAATCGGATGTGCCGATTTTTGCCATCTGTCTGGGGCATCAGCTGATGGCACTGGCAAATGGTCTTGATACACATAAGATGAAATATGGTCATCGCGGCGGCAATCATCCGGTAAAAGATTTAGAAACAGGAAGAGTCTATATCTCTTCTCAGAATCATGGATATGCGGTGGATGCCAAAGCTCTTGATGAAAAAGTGGCAGTTCCGGCATTTACCAATGTCAATGACGGAACCAACGAGGGATTGAAATATGTAGGAAAGAATATCTTTACCGTACAGTTTCACCCGGAGGCGTGTCCGGGACCACAGGACAGTGCCTATTTGTTTGACAGATTTATTACGATGATGGGAGGGAACTAGTAATGCCAAAGAATCAGGATATTAAAAAAGTATTAGTTATCGGTTCCGGGCCTATTGTTATCGGACAGGCAGCCGAGTTTGATTATGCGGGAACACAGGCTTGTCGTTCCCTGAAGGAAGAAGGAATTGAGGTTGTACTGGTAAATTCCAATCCGGCAACCATCATGACCGATAAAGAGATTGCAGACGAGGTTTATATCGAACCGCTGACTGCAAAGGTATTAGAGCAGATTATTATAAAAGAAAAACCGGACAGCGTGCTTCCGACTCTGGGAGGACAGGCAGGCTTAAACCTTGGTATGGAACTGGCAGAGTCCGGGTTTTTAGAGGGGCATGGTGTAAAGCTGATTGGTACTACGGCGGAGACCATTTTTAAGGCCGAGGATCGTCAGGCTTTCAAAGAGACCATGGAGAAAATCGGAGAGCCGTGTGCTCCCTCTTTAGTGGTACACAATGTGGAAGACGGAATTGCATTTACCAATACCATCGGCTATCCGGTGGTACTTCGCCCGGCGTATACCTTAGGTGGAAGTGGCGGTGGAATTGCCCATAACGAGACAGAGCTGATTGACATTCTTTCCAATGGTCTGAGACTCAGCCGTGTAGGAGAGGTTCTGGTAGAGCGTTGTATTTCCGGATGGAAAGAAATTGAATATGAGGTAATGCGTGACAGCAACGGAACATGTATTACTATCTGTAACATGGAGAATATCGACCCAGTTGGTGTTCATACAGGTGACAGTATTGTAGTAGCTCCTTCACAGACACTTTCTGATAAGGAATACCAGATGTTAAGAACATCTGCATTAAGAATTATTGATGAATTAGGCATTACAGGTGGATGTAATGTACAGTATGCACTTCATCCAGACAGCTTTGAGTACTGCGTAATTGAGGTTAACCCTCGTGTAAGCCGTTCATCAGCATTAGCTTCTAAGGCTACAGGTTATCCTATTGCTAAGGTTGCAGCTAAGATTGCACTTGGTTATACACTTGATGAGATTAAGAATGCAGTTACAGGAAAGACATATGCAAGTTTCGAGCCAATGCTTGACTATTGTGTAGTTAAAATTCCGAGACTTCCATTTGATAAATTCATCACTGCCAAGAGAACACTGACTACTCAGATGAAAGCTACCGGTGAGGTTATGAGTATCTGCCATAATTTCGAAGGTGCACTTATGAAAGCTATCCGTTCTCTGGAGCAGCATGTAGACAGCCTGATGTCCTATGACTTCACAGGCCTGGATGAGGATGAACTGATTGAAGAACTGGCAGTTGTAGATGACCGTCGTATCTGGAAGATTGCGGAGGCAATCCGAAGAGATATTTCCAAAGAATATATCCACAGAATCACTAAGATCGACAGATGGTTTATTGACAAAATTGCAATTCTGGTAGAGATGGAACAGGCTCTGAAAACACAGCCGCTTACAGAAGAACTTCTTCTTGAAGCAAAACGCATGGAATTCCCGGATTATGTGATCGCAAATCTTTGCGGAAGAACAGAAGCAGATATCAAAGCTCTCCGTCAGGGTTATAAGATCACAGCAGCTTACAAGATGGTAGACACCTGTGCAGCTGAGTTTGCTGCCGCAACACCATATTACTATTCTGTGTATGGCGGTCCGGATACAGAAAATGAAGCAGTTGCTGCCCATGATAAGAAAAAAGTTCTTGTTCTTGGTTCTGGACCGATCCGTATCGGACAGGGTATCGAATTTGACTTCTGTTCTGTACATTGTACATGGGCATTCAAAAAAGAAGGCTATGAGACAATTATTGTAAACAATAACCCGGAAACTGTCAGCACAGACTTTGATATTGCAGATAAGCTGTATTTCGAGCCATTGACACCGGAAGATGTGGAGAACATCGTAAATATTGAAAAACCGGACGGAGCAGTTGTACAGTTCGGTGGACAGACAGCGATCAAGCTGACAGAATCTCTTATGAAGATGGGCGTTCCGATCCTTGGAACATCTGCTGAGAACGTAGATGCCGCAGAGGACAGAGAGCTCTTTGATGCCATCCTTGAGAAATGCCAGATCCCGAGACCGAAGGGACACACCGTATTCACAGCAGAAGAGGCGAAAAAAGCTGCCAACGAGCTGGGATATCCGGTACTTGTCCGCCCGTCCTACGTACTTGGAGGACAGGGAATGCGTATTGCTGTCAGCGATGAGGATGTGGAAGAGTACATCGGAATCATCAACCAGATCGCACAGGAGCATCCGATCCTTGTTGATAAATATCTCATGGGTAAAGAGATCGAGGTCGATGCGGTATGCGACGGTGAGGACATCCTGATCCCTGGAATCATGGAGCACATCGAGCGTGCAGGTATCCACTCCGGAGACAGTATTTCCGTATATCCGGCACAGAGCCTGACAGAAGGAGCAAAAG
>USPJ01000133.1 GCA_900556645.1 uncultured Lachnospiraceae bacterium | reverse complement strand
GTACATGTCCGAAGCATTCTGTGCCCTCTCCCATGATACATCTTTCGACATGCCCTTCGTCAGCTATATACTGAGGAACTATCACGTCATTTTTTGTGTATATTTTCCAGTATTCCTCGTAAAGATTAAACTCCGGTATGAGATCAATGAGTTCCATATTGGCTTCCCAATAAGAACCAAGAGTTCCTACGTCTTTCCAGTATCCGTTAAACTCATAAGCATATATCTGCCTGTTGTTTTTAAAGCAATATGGAATAATATGTTTGCCAAAATCACAGCTCTGCTGATCCTTAAGGGAAATAAGCGCATCTCGTAAAACCGGCCATGAAAAAATGTATATTCCCATTGATGCAAGATTGCTCCTTGGCTTTTCCGGCTTTTCTTCAAAATCGTTAATCTTTCCATCGTCATCAGCGATCACTATTCCAAAGCGGCTTGCCTCTTCCATTGAAACCGGCATTGTTGCGATTGTAACATCCGCATTGTTCTCCTTATGGAAATCCAGCATAACCTCATAATCCATCTTATAAATGTGATCTCCAGAAAGTATGAGTACATAATCCGGATTATAGCTTTCCATATATTTTAAATTCTGATATATGGCATTTGCAGTTCCTGTGTACCATTGACTGTTCTCACTCTTCTCATAAGGCGGCAGGATCGTAACTCCGCCATTATTTCTGTCAAGATCCCACGGAATACCTATCCCTATATGTGTATTAAGCCTGAGAGGCTGGTATTGCGTCAACACACCGACTGTATCAATCCCTGAATTAATGCAGTTGCTCAGCGGGAAATCTATTATACGGTATTTTCCGCCAAGTGAAACTGCCGGTTTAGCTAAATTTGCCGTCAGAACTCCAAGTCTGCTGCCTTGACCACCAGCTAAAAGCATGGCTATCATTTCTTTTTTAATCACGTTATCACTCCTCGTCTGTCCTAATTTTTGTAACTGTTTTACGCATCTGCAGATACGTTTTATTAACTATTGCGGCATAAATTATGTTAAACAGATTATACCACACTAGCACTTGCCAAACAACATTTTTCACAATTATGTTTTTCATTTTCTTATTTTTTCGTCATTTTGCCTAATTTATGATGGAGGTTATCGTTGCTGGTCACACTGTCAGGTGTGAACTGTAACGGATCGTTACCTAAAAAGCATTGTTAGTTGCTCTTTCCAAATACTTACTTTCGTTGTATAATTAAACGGAATAAATTAAAATCAGGCAGGTATAAATTAATGTATAAAATAAACTTTCAAAAACCAATCCATATCCATTTTATAGGTATAGGCGGAATCAGCATGAGCGGTCTGGCTGAAATACTTCACGAAGAAGGCTTTACTATATCCGGCTCAGATTCAAAAGAATCCGATCTTACAAAATCCCTCGAAGCTAAAGGTATGCGCATTTTTTATGGTCAATGTGCCGAAAATATAATTCCAGGAATCGACCTTGTAGTGTACACAGCTGCTATCCGTGAAGATAATCCTGAATTTGCCGCAGCAAAAGCTGCAGGTCTTCCTATGTTAACACGCGCTGAGCTTCTAGGACAGATTATGGATAACTATAAACAGTCCATTGCTGTAGCCGGAACCCACGGAAAAACCACAACCACTTCCATGGTTTCCCAGATTTTGCTGGCAGCCGACACCGACCCTACTATTTCCGTAGGCGGTATTTTGGATGCCATCGGTGGAAATATCCGAGTGGGAAATTCCGATTTGTTTGTGACGGAAGCCTGCGAATACACCAACAGTTTTTTGAATTTCCGTCCACGGTATTCTCTCATATTAAATATAGAAGAAGACCACTTGGACTTTTTTAAGGACATTGACGACATTCGTCATTCTTTCCATCTTTTTGCGGCAAATACCGCACCGGAGGGCTGTATTATTTTAAACGGTGCCATTGACCGCTATCAGGAGATTACTCAAGGCCTCCCTGCTAAGACCATCACCTACGGTCTGGACGCTTCTGACGATTTCCATGCCCAAAATATCAGCTATGACGAAAACGGCTGTGCTTCTTTTGATGCTATGCAGGGTTCTTCTTTATATGGAAGAATTACACTTTCCATTCCCGGGGAACACAACATCCTAAATGCACTTGCCGCGATTGCTCTTGCGGTTCAGATGAACCTTCCGAAGGATGCTGTTTTTCAGGGTCTGGGTGCCTTCGCCGGTACAAAACGTCGTTTTGAGAAAAAGGGAACCCTTGGGGGGATTACCATTGTAGATGACTATGCCCACCACCCAACAGAAATCCGTGCCACCTTACAGGCTGCAAAGAATTATCCTCACGAAAGGATTGTCTGTGTCTTCCAGCCTCACACTTATACCCGCACCAAGGCGTTTCTAAATGATTTTGCAGATGCACTTTCTCTGGCTGATGTGGTGGTTCTTGCCGACATCTATGCCGCAAGGGAGACAGACACCTTAGGAATCAGTTCCGGTGATATCCAGAAGCTGATTGCAGATAAGGGAACTCCTGCTTATCATTTCCACACTTTTGATGAAATTGAAAATTTTTTATTAAAAAAATGTATGAACGGCGACCTGTTGATAACCATGGGGGCCGGAGATATTGTAAATGTGGGAGAACATTTACTTGGACTTTAATTATCCACATTATCCACATGAAACGATGTTTTTTTTCACACGTTTTCATGTGGATTTTTTTTATTTACATAATTCTTTTTTACATTTATGGGTTTGTCCCATTCTTCCCCGAAAAAACAACTTTTCGCTCGGTTACCATAATTGTCAGGTTGTTTTTTACACGAAGTTATCCACATTATCCACAAAGTTGTAAACCCTTGATTTCCAAGGGTTTCAAGGGAATTTGCCACTTCTCAATCTCAAAAAATTATGCTATAATTCACAACATGTTATCTGATTGTACGAAGTACAGAAATTAGATGAAAGAGGGAGTTTTATGTCACACATTACACTACACACAGATAGTCCGGCTACGACTACCTGTGTTCCGAATGCTTTTATTGACGATTATATGATTTCTGCCAGCGGCGAGTACGTGAAAATTTATCTGTATCTGCTGCGGTGTATCAACGGCAATAAGAACGAACTGTCCATTTCTAAAATGGCAGATAAATTTGAACATACGGAAAAGGATATCAAACGTGCTCTGAAATATTGGGAGAAGATGAACCTTTTACGATTGGAATATAATGCGGAGGGAGAATTGGAAAGCATCTGTTTTCAGGATTCTTCCGAAAATGTCCCGGCAGAATCCGGCGATGACTCTGACACCTGTATTTCCGCCGCTCCTGCAGCACCTGCCACACCGAAGCGTCGGGAATACTCTTTAGATGAAATTTCAGATTTTAGCAAAAAAGAGGAGGTAAAGACCCTTTTCTTTGTGGCGGAGCGTTACATGCGGCATCCTTTGACCTCCAATGACTTTAACACGATTTTATATTGGTATGATACCCTTCAGTTTTCACCGGAACTGATTGAATATCTCATTGAATACTGTGTGGAAAACGGTCACGCCAATACCCGCTACATGGACAAGGTTGCTCTGAATTGGAAGGATTCCGGCATTCAGACCATTGAGCAGGCAAAGCAGGCATCCAGCTTACATAACCAAGCTTACTATGCAGTCATTAAGTCTCTGGGAATCAACAACCGAAATCTGGTTCCTTTTGAGATGGCTTTCATAGAGAAATGGATGAAGGAATACGGTTTTTCTCTGGATATTATTACAGAGGCTTGTAAACGTACCATCCAAGCCATCCATCAACCGAGCTTTGAATACACGGACACTATTTTAAACAGTTGGAAAAACAACAAAATCCGGCATCTGGAGGACATTGCGGATTTGGATGCCGCTTATAAGAAAAACAAGAAGCATACCTCTGCTTCTTCCCCTAAGGTTTCCAACAACAAGTTTAATAATTTTTCACAACGAAACTATAACTATGACCAGCTAGAACGGCAGCTGTTAAACCGTTCCATCTAGTCCAAAGGAGATATCATGGCTTTAACAAATGCTCAATACGATGAAATCATGCGGGATTATGAAGCACGGCAGACTACCAACCGCCATGTGCAGGAATTACATATCCAAGAGGTCTATGGCAAGGCACCACAGCTGAAAGAGTTGGATGACCGTATCGCCTCCACCTCTCTGGCAAGTGCGAAAAAGCTGCTTTCGGGAGACGATTCCGCTTTGACCGATTTAAAGAAACAGCTTCGTCTGCTTCAGGAAGAAAAGCATACCATTATCTCTTCTCTCGGTTATCCCGAGAATTATCTGGACATGCCTTATACCTGTCCTGACTGTCAGGATACCGGCTATATCGGCAGCCAACGCTGTCACTGTTTCAAACAGGCAGCCATTGATTTGGTATACACTCAGTCAAATTTGAAAACAATATTGGAAAAGGAGAATTTTTCTACATTCTCCCTTTCCTATTATTCTGATACGCAGATAAATCCGGCAACCAATCTCTCCGCCTTGGAGACTGCAAAGGACGCCCTGCGGGCAAGCCGGACCTTTATCGAATCCTTTGAAAAGGAATTTTCCAACCTTTTCTTTTATGGAGATACCGGTGTAGGAAAGACTTTTTTGTCCAACTGTATTGCAAAAGAACTTTTGGACCGGGGACACTCTGTTATTTATTTTACAGCATTTGAATTATTTCATATTTTTGAAAAAACAGTCTTTGAAA
>USPJ01000132.1 GCA_900556645.1 uncultured Lachnospiraceae bacterium | reverse complement strand
ACCGGCATCCTGCCCTGTGAAGCCCGGACTTTCCTCACCTGCGGTCTTTCGACACCTGCAGCCGCGATCATCCATCTTACTTATCTGTCCATTTATTCATTTTTATTCTTTTTGTCCTGTACCATCATACCGATTTCCGGTCTATACGTCAATACAGCTTCCACCGATAAATTCACGTAAAATGGAATTTCTCGGAACTTCCTCTGCCGGAACCGGAAGAAAATAATCCAAAAATTTCAAAAGACGTTTCGCTTCTAAATATTCCTCACAGTCCTTTTCGATATTGAATAACTGTGGCTCTGCATATGCTTTCAACACCGCAAGTTCATAAATCAATGCAGAGTTAAACATGGCATCCGCTTCTTCCTGAAACGGGAAGATATGCTGTTCTTCTCCCCTTCTTACAGATGGCCACATAGCAATGGTTTCTTTTGCACTTGTACCACGAGTTCTGGCATCCCGCACGATTCTGCGGATTAATCTGGCATCTGTGGTTGGAAGATAATTGTGCTCGTCAATATTCAACTGTGTCAATGCACTGATATATATTTTAAACTTACTTTCCTTCGGAAGCGAGTAGGAAAGTTTGTCATTTAATCCATGGATTCCCTCAATGACCAATATATCGTCTTCCCCTAACTGGAGATAGTGACCTTTGTACTCTCTCTTTCCGGTCTTGAAATTAAACACCGGAATATCCACCTGCTCTCCCGCAAAAAGTCTGGTCATATCTTCATTGAACTGTTCAATATCCAAAGCTTCCAGACATTCAAAATCATAATTTCCGTTCTCATCCCGCGGCGTCTGATCCCGGTTCAGATAATAATTATCCAATCCGATAGGATGGGGCTTTAATCCCTGAGCAATTAACTGAGTGGAAAGCCGATAGGAAAAGGTGGTCTTTCCAGAAGAGGACGGACCTGCAATCATGACAAATTTTTTGTCCTTCTGTTCCGCAATCTGCTCTGCCAACTGTCCGAGACGTTTTTCCATCAACGCCTCCTGCACCATGATGACCTCCTGCATTCTACCTTTGGCGATGGCATCATTCAAAGCCCCTACCGTGTCGATGTCCAGCATTTTTCCCCATTCTTCAGAGGCTTGTAAGGTATGGAACAGTTTGCCGGAAGGCGAAAATTCTGCCACTACCTTGGTTTCTTTATTCGGGAACAACAGCATCATCCCGTCTTCATAGGAAATCAAATCAAAATATTTCAAATATCCGGTAGATGGCACCATATATCCATAGAAATAATCCTTATAACCGTCCAAGTCATACACATTGACTCTGGAGCTGCGGCGGTAACGGAACAGCCGCTCCTTATCGTGCATTCCTTTTTCCGCAAAAAGAGCAATGGCTTCGTCTGTCCGATAGCTGGATTTTCGAATCATAATATCCTCATCCACCAGCCGCATCATCTCTATTTTGATGGACAGTATCTTGTCATTTCCCGGTTTTTCCATCCCCCGCAGTTCACAGTAATAGCCCTGTCCCAGAGAGTGACAGACTCTGACGCTGACTCCCTCTTTTCCATAGAGATTATCTACTGCCTTCTGCAAAAGGAGGGTAACACTCCTGCGATAGGATTTTTTTCCTGCCTCCTCCTTTGCCGTCACAAAAAAAATTGTTCCATCTGTTTTAGGTGTCTTCCAAAGTTCTCTCAAACGATGGTTAAAAAGCACCAGTAGAATATCATCCTCGTATCGATTCTGATACTCTTTTGCAATCTCTTGATATGTAATTCCCTTCTGATATTCTTTGATTTCTCCCTCTACTTCTATTTTCAGCATTTCTTCCATAAGAGCACCCCCTTTTTCTCTGCTTTGTGCCAATCTTCTATATTACCTGAAACGGAAAAGTCAATGGCTGGGTCACAACCTCCAACTCTTTTACTTCCCTCTCCAGATATTCTTTCATATATGGAATAAAAATATGCTCCACGCCGTAATGTCCGGCATCGATTACTGCCATTCCCTGTGCCACCGCATCAATTCCCTCGTGATGGTCGATATCTCCGGTAATCAGCACATCCACGCCTGCACGTAAGGCATTCCCAATCACACTTTTTCCGGAGCCCGGTGAAATTGCTGCCGCCAGAACCTCCGTGTCCAGATTACCAAACACCTTCACATTCTCCAGTGAAAATGACTGCTTTACCTGTTCACAACACTCTCTCAAGGTCATTTTTCTTTCCAGCTTTCCATATCTGCCGATACCCTCGTTACGCAGAGTTCCTTTTTCTGTCTCTTCAGAATAGGTAACCTCCAAAACCTCCGTATCCTTTAAATGCAGATAATCTGCTGCCAAATCCGCCATTCCCATGACATCAAAGTTGGTGTGCATGGCATAGCAGACCATATCCTCCTGAATCAGCCGAATGACTCTTCTTCCTGTAAAATCTTCGGCTGTCACTCTTTTCATCCCACCAAAAATCATGGGATGATGGGTTAAGAGCATATCGGCTCCCACATCCACCGCCTGCTGAATCGCCTCATCTGTGGCATCCAATGCAATGTATATCTTTTGAATTTCTTTATCGGTTCTTCCCACCAGCAGCCCCACATTGTCCCAGTCACAGGCAAAATTTCTCGGCGACTGCTTTTCTAAAATTTCTATTACCTTACTGCATCTCATCGGTTTCACCTACTTTTATTAGTGCTTCCTCTGCAAGAGCCAGCTGACAGCTCACTTCCCTGCGTCTTTTTTCCAATTCTTCGTTTGCGGGTAAATCCTTTAGCTTTTGTTCCAATTCCCGGTAAATCCCTATCTCCCGATGGAGATAGCTTCTCAAAACAGGATGTCTCTCTTTTAATAGATATGCCCCATACACAAAGTCTATGTCTTTTGCTTCTGCATATGGATTTTCTTCTATACTTTCCACCCAGGACACCCGCATCATAGGATAAAATTTGCCATCCTCCAGTACCATATCCTCTTCCAGAATCTCATATCCGTTGTTCAAGAGGAATCTTCTGGTCTGCTCTATTTCAGACTGAGGCTGTAAAATTATCTCTTTTACACCACGGAAAACTTCTTCGCTGTCTCTTAGGATTTTCTGCATCAGGACTCCGCCCATTCCGGCAATCACAACAGAGGAGACTTCGCCGCAGCAAAGCTCCTTTGCCCCATCGGAAAGACGGGTCTCTATG
Source organism: uncultured Lachnospiraceae bacterium (assembly GCA_900556645.1). The sequence goes on along the minus strand of USPJ01000132.1, from coordinate 1,556 downwards.
TATGCATCCAGTTGGTATTTTGCAATGTGCTCCTGTGCCCGAAGCAGCGGTCCCTTACCGATGTCCATTGCCACCGCATGGGAAATCCGCTTACTCTGTATGAGATATATCGGAATATATCCATGGTCAGTTCCAATGTCTGCCATGGTATCCCCAAATTTTCCCAAATCCGCTACTGCCCGTAAACGCTTTGATAACTGTATCATGATTACTCTAAATAATCCTTCAGCTTACGGCTTCTGCTTGGATGACGTAGCTTTCTCAGTGCCTTTGCCTCAATCTGGCGGATACGTTCACGGGTAACATTAAATTCTTTTCCTACTTCCTCTAAGGTTCTGGCTCTTCCATCCTCCAGCCCGAATCGAAGGGTCAGTACCTTCTGTTCACGCTCTGTCAAGGTTCCCAGTACCTCTTCCAACTGCTCTTTCAACAGTGTAAATGCCGCCGCATCTGCCGGAACCGGTACATTGTCATCCTGAATAAAGTCTCCTAAATGGCTGTCTTCCTCTTCGCCGATTGGGGTCTCCAAAGAAACCGGCTCCTGAGAAATTTTAAGAATTTCCCGTACACGTTCTACCGGCATATCCATTTCTTCTGCAATTTCCTCTGGGGTCGGTTCACGTCCTAACTCCTGCAGTAACTGTCTGGAAACACGGATTAATTTGTTGATGGTCTCCACCATATGCACCGGAATACGGATGGTTCTTGCCTGATCTGCAATTGCTCTGGTAATTGCCTGACGAATCCACCATGTGGCATAGGTAGAAAACTTATATCCCTTTCGGTAATCGAACTTTTCTACCGCTTTAATCAGACCCAGGTTACCCTCCTGAATCAAATCTAAAAACAGCATACCTCTGCCCACATAACGTTTTGCGATGGATACTACCAGACGGAGGTTTGCCTCTGCAAGACGTTTCTTTGCCTCCTGATCTCCCAATTCCATTCTCTTGGCAAGCTCTATCTCTTCCTCCGCTGTCAGAAGCGGTACCTTACCGATTTCTTTCAGATACATACGAACCGGGTCTTCAATAGAAACCCCGTCAGGAACGGACAGGTCGATTTTTTCTACCTCTACCTCATCCTCTTCCTCCAGAAGAATCTCCTCATCGGAAACGTCGTCATCATCGTCTGTGATTCTGAGTACATCGATATTCTTTTCCTCTAAAAAGTCCAGAATTTTCTCGAATTTCTCAGCATCCAGCTCCATGTCCTGAAAATAATCATTGATTTCCTGATACTCTAAAATATTCTTTTTCTTTTTTGCCAGAGCCAGCAAATCCTTCAGTTTCGCCTCGAATTTTTCATCTTTTTCGGTTTTTTCTGCCATTTTAATATCTAGTGTAGAATCACCAATCATTATAGAACTTGATAAGTCAATGTTGTGCTCTCTTGCTGCTTTTTCTAACATTCCTGTTTTTGGTTTTCTACAATCACATTCTATTTTTAATTCTGGAATTTCTCCTTCAAATCCTTTATCTGGGTGATGTGGACAATAGTAAATGTCATCTATATATGCTCCATCTAAGCCTAAAAGTGTTTCCATCTTTTTATGG
>USPJ01000131.1 GCA_900556645.1 uncultured Lachnospiraceae bacterium | reverse complement strand
TCCGGTAATTACCTGACCCATTTTGCCGTTACAGCCGTGCATAATTACTCTCGTCATTTTTTTCTCCTATGCAAGTTGAAAGCCGTATGCTTCCATAACTCCTTTCAGTATCTCTGTATTTTTCTCTTCCATCTCAGTCAATGGTAATCTAAGTGGTCCCACTTCCATTCCCAATAAGTTCATTGCTTTCTTTACCGGAATCGGATTGACCTCTGAAAACAGGGCATCTACCAGTGGCAGTCCCTTTCTCTGTATCTCCAGTGCTTTTTGGATATCTCCCTCTAAATAGCTCATGCACATATCATGTACATCCTTCGGTGCAATGTTGGACCATACGGAAATCACACCGATGGCTCCAATGGACATCAACGGTACTACCAGACCATCCTCGCCGGAATACATATCCAGTTTTCCGTCTGTGAGATACATGGTCTTTGAGGCCTGAGCCAGATTACCTGTTGCCTCTTTTAATCCTACTATATTTTCTACATTCTTGTAAAGATGTGCGGCTGTTTCCGGTAAAATATTGCAGCCGGTTCTGCTAGGCACGTTGTACATGATAATCGGTGCCTTTGTCTCATTTGCAATCATTGTATAATGTTTGATTAAACCGCCCTGTGTTGCTTTATTGTAATACGGAGTCACAATCAGAAGTCCGTCTGCTCCTGCTTCCTCCGCTTCCTTACTCAGCTGTATGGCTGTCTGTGTGCAGTTAGAACCGGTTCCTGCCACTACCGGGATTCTTCCCTTGGTAAATTCTATCGCAGCTTTGATCACCTGCAAATGCTCTTCTACACTCAGTGTAGAACTTTCCCCCGTGGTTCCTGCAATGATAATACTGTCGGTTCCCTGATCAATCTGGTACTCGATTAATTCTTCCAGTTTGTCGTAATTTACCTCTAAATTGTCCTTCATCGGAGTCACAATGGCAACTCCTGCTCCCTTAAAAATAGACATCCTTTTTCCTCCATTTTTCATAAATAATCAATGTATAGGGATTCCTACGGAACTTCCTATATACGAATAAAAAGCCGACTCAGCAGTCGGCTTCTATTTCTGTCATTCACAAACCAAACAATGAGTCTGTGCTGTAAGGATAGCGCCTCCATCTGAGATTAGATGAGAGTCATAGAATTCTTCACTCTATGCCCAAAAATATAATTGCAGAACTTATACTCTTTCGGCGTTCTCCCCTTTCACATTCTTTCTTCTGCCTCTGCCGCATCCAAAATGCTACTGATGAATCACGCAACCTCTACCTTTTATATTATGTTCTATTGTCATAGCTTGTGCTAACTATAACACCATATGACAGTCTTTGTCAATTTATTTTTCTGCTTCGATATTGTAGACCTCGTCTGCCATGTCATAAAGCTCTTTTGGCAATACTCTTCCGGTGAGAATCACTTCCGTATCCTCGGTCTTCGCCTCAATCACAGATTTCAGTTCCTCGATGGAAATGATATTGGCATCCACCAGTCCCAAAACCTCGTCCAATACCAACAGATTGCATTCACTGGTGGCCAACACCTTTCTCGCAAAATTCAATCCGTTTTTCATGTTCACGGATTCCTCCTGCTTTTCTTCCTCCGTCAGATCCGCAAAGCACTCTGCCAGCTTCTCAAAACGGAAAAATTTAATCTCCGGCTCCAGCCTCTGTAAAAACTCCTGTGGTTCCTCCAGCTTTCCCTTTAAAAACTGTATGATAATCACATTTTTTCCTGAATCTGCTTTTCTCAATGCATTACCCAGAGCAGCAGTAGATTTCCCTCTGCCCTCTCCATAATAAATCTGAATCATACCCTTTTCCATAATGCCTCCGCTTTCGTGACCTTTTCTTATGCTTCCAGATTTGATTAAAATACCACATATTACATAAAAAAGCAAATTTTACTCAAAAAACTCTATTTTGCTGACAGAAACCTCATAAGCAATCCGGCGTTCCGTCTCATCCTCTCCAATCTTTTTCAGGTACTCTCTGCTCTGAATCCTTCCAAACACCTCCACGTGGCTTCCCACCTCAAAACCGGAGGCATAGCGGGCGTTTCTGCCCCAACAGATACACGGAATATAGTCTGATTTTCCATAGGAACGGTTTACTGCCACCAACAAATCCGCAATCTCTCTTCCCAGAGGTGTTTTACGATAAATCGGCTCCTTGCAAATATATCCGTCCAGATAAATCTGGTTGCTTTTTACCTCATCTTCAATATAGTCCACAAATTCCCATTCTCTGACAAAAACAGAAAGTACCAGTCGGTTTTTCTTCTCCTCATGCCGATTATAAGAGCGGAATTGTCCGTTGACCAAAATTGTCTCTCCGATATAGTTCTGTGTGACATCCACCAGTCTCTCGGAAACCATCAACGGTATGTAGTCCACGGAATCACTTAATCTGCTAACTGCAACATCCACCAGATAAAATCCTTCTCCGTACACCTCGTGACTGAACGAAAATTCCGAAACCACCTCTCCCATAATCGTAACCTGGTTATTTTCAAATAATTTATCTGCCATGTTTCTTCTCCCTTCCATACTAGAACATCTTTTGCCACTCTATCATAGTTGTCCCCAGCCAAAAAACTTCACATCTTTTGTCGATAACTATATTTATTCTTTCTGTCGGGAAAAGACACATGAAAACAGGGACTGTCACAAACAGCCCCTGTTTTCACTATCTCTTAATTTGCTTTCTTTTTGGATGTAAGCACCACACCGGCACCTGCAATCAGAATCAAGGTAAATACCCCTGCTATCGGATTTACATCTCCGGTCTTCGGTGATACTTTTGTCTCCGATGATGCTTGGGTCTCTGTTCCTGCACTTGTGCTGCCGGAAACCGTTACCTTTGTGGTTGTATAACTGCCACCGTCATAATCGGCTACCTTTACCACATAGGTTCCGTTGGCAAATTTCATTCCCAAGGTGTAGGAATAGGTACTATCGGCGGCAACCCCACAGGTTTCCATACTTAGCAGATTTGTCTCTGTCTCGTCATATACCAGCACTGCACAGGCAAGTGTCCCTTCCTCCGCTGTACCGGATACGGTAATTTTGCCATTTGCCGCTGTGGCATTCACCGATGTAATATTCTTTGCTTCTATGGTACTTGAGGCAGCTAAAAATATCATAATTCCTGCCATAATCGTCACTATACTTTTCTTTAAGCTTCTCATAAGTCTACCTCCTGCTATCTGGCTGTGTCACGTGAAAATTCAACACCTTTACCTGCACCAAAGGATGCTCCAGCAAAGGTAGTATCTGAGGTTCCTGCCTTCACAACAGTAACGGATACCTTTACAGGGGCAGAGTCTTCATCACCGGAATAAACAATGTAGTCTCCACCTTTTGTTCCGACATTTACACATGGGCTCTCATAAACACCTTCAACTGTTTTGACTTCCGTACGTCCGTCCCCATAGGTCAAAGTTGCAACCACATTATAATCCCGATAGCTCTTTGCTGAATCATAATAGAAATTTGCTACGATATTATATTTTCCTGCATACGGAGTACCTGTCAGTGTATAGCCCGGCTGATTTCCGTGATTTGTATTGGTTGCATTGGCATTATAATCACTGATTTGGACTCCCAATCTGTTAATGGTAACATAACCGGTGGTTCCGTCTGCCAATGTAATTACCAGCGGTACGGATGCATAATATGCGGATTTAAAAGTAACCTGTGTACCGCTAATGGTAACCGCCTTCGGGTTGATTCCCTCGCCCAGTGCAACGGTGGTTACAGCCGTTCCTGCATACCCATTAATTCTAATGGTATCACTGCCATAATATTTGTTAATCTCAGCCGGATTTGCTGCTGTTGTATTTTTCAAATCCACGATATCAGAAGAAGATACACTGTCAAACATATCCGGCTCCGGAATATCAGAGGTTACTTCCATTCCTTTGAAACCCTCTACATAAAATGTAATATTGGTAACATAGAAATCCTCTAAATTCACGCCCAAATCTCTGTAGTGAGACGTTAAATTCAATGTCACATAATTTGTTTCTTCAGAAATCGTATATACTTCCAAAACACCTCTTCCCTGTTCATCCAAACAGGTGGTAGACATAGATTTGCTGGAATCTCCGGTCTGTGTCCGGATTTCATTTACTACATCTACACTTGCCTCGTCGTTTTTGGTCTGCTTCAATACCGTAATGTTCTTAATATCTTCCATACTGGAAATTTCATAAGAAGAATCACCCTTTATATCATGATATTCTGTACTGCCTATCCGAAGATCCAAACTCCAATCGCTTTTCTCCTCCTCACCCGGCAATGGGTCTCCTTCTCCCGGCGGTGGTGGATCTCCTGCACCCGGATTATTGTCTTCAAATTCAAAATTTAATGCCGCAAAGTTGCTTCCTTGTTCACCGGTTAAACCGATACCTGCAAGGGTAAATGTATAAGTAGTAATCTGACCAGAAGTAGTTGGTTCCGGCAAGGTCAATCCACTATCACCTCCGGTTCTCAAAACGCCTTTCTTTCCATCCTCGGCAGTCAAAACAATTTCAATGGTATCATTTAGTCCGATATTTGAAAATTCCTTCTCTGTTCCCGTTTGCTTAATTCCGGCAATGCTAATCTCTGCTTTTCCGCCGGTAGCTTGAAATACTCCCCCTTCAATGGTGGTGGCACCGTTTAACTCCACGGTAGCAATATCGCCATCTGCCTTAACCTGCATTGGCACATAGACCAGAGTCAGAGTCAGGCACATTACCAAAACGCCCATAAAAATCTTACGCAGTCTTTCTT
>USPJ01000130.1 GCA_900556645.1 uncultured Lachnospiraceae bacterium | reverse complement strand
GTCTGCTCAAACAGTTGTCCGCAGCATTCCCATTTTGTAAATCTGTTCCTTGGGAGAAACACAAAGCTCTTCGGACACAAGTCTTGCAAGTGACGGACAGTCACGGGAAATTGCTCGAACCTTGAAAAAACACAAATTATCACAAATGTTTAGCATTGTAAATATGAAATTTGTAATAATTCATAATGTGAAATAAAAAAAGAAAGGAGACGTTATGGAGACTGAAAAAAAGCAGAAAATCACAGGAGATATCCGGGTTGACGGAGCGGCGTTCCTTTCCATGTATGAAAATTGCAGTGATTTAAAACACAACGAAATCTATTTGGGAGAAAACCACGATATCTCCTGTCTGGTATTTTTTATAGAGACTACCATTGGAAATATGCTGGTGGATGAGACCGTTTTGAGCCGGATGATAGATATGCTCTGTACAATGACGGAGGAAGAGGTCTATGAGGCTTTGGAGAAAAACAGCTTTGGAGCGGTGGATGTGTCTTATCTTACCACTTTGGAGGATGCCTCCACCGCCATGCTGTCAGGGGCGGCTCTGGTGATGGTGGACGGGTTTGACCGTGCCATCAAGGTTTCAGATAAGGGATATCCGGGTATGGGAGTAGGGGAAGCCGATTCCGAGAAGGTGGTACGGGGGTCCAATGAGGGGTTTTGTGATTCGGTAAAGGCAAATATAGCTTTGGTGAGAAAACGGCTCCGTACGCCTCAAATGAAGGCCCTGGAGCGGAAAGCGGGAGTGCGGAGCAATACCAATCTTTGTCTGCTTTACATGGAGGGAATTGCACCGGAAAGTGTGTTACAGGAGATTGACCGGAGACTGAAGAATTTTGAAATTGACGGTGTCATGGACAGCGGTGTCATAGAACAGCTTTCGGAAAAATCGTGGCTGTCTCCCTTTCCCCAATTTCAGACCACTTTGAGACCGGACAGGGCAGCAATGGCATTGCTGGAGGGGCGGGTGGTGTTGCTCTGCGACAACTCTCCGGTGGCATTGATTATGCCCACAGATTACAATTCCTTTATACAGACCAGTGATGATTATTATAATCGGTTTGAAATTGCTTCTTTTAGCCGGGTAATTCGTTATTTGGCATCCTTTTTTGCTATGACTCTGCCGGGATTGTATCTGGCGGTGACAAATTTTCATACCCAGATATTGCCCACCACGCTGATTTTATCCTTTGCGGCGGCGAGACAGGGAGTGCCATTTCCCGCAGTGGTGGAAGTGATTTTGATGGAAATATCCTTTGAGCTTTTGCGGGAGGCGGGAGTGCGGCTGCCGGGAGCCATGGGGAACACCATTGGGATTGTGGGCGGTCTGATTATCGGACAGGCAGCAGTAGAAGCCAATATAGTCAGTCCGGTGGTGGTAATCATTGTGGCATTTACTGCACTTTGTTCCTTTGCCATTCCCAACGAGGAATTTGCCACGGCATTTCGGTTGTTAAAGTTTTTCTTTATCCTGATGAGTGCTTGGCTGGGATTCTTCGGATTTTTGGTAGCACTTTTGGTGGTGTTGGTGCATCTGGCACATTTAAAGAGCTTCGGGATTCCTTATCTGATGCCTTTTGTGGGAGCGGATTTGACCAACTATCAGGACGAGAGGGATTCCCTTTTCAAAATGCCGGTTTTTTATCTGACAAAACGTCCCATTTTTGCCAGCCGGAAAAATAAAACCCGTCTAAGGAGGAAAAAATAGCATGTTTGCCAGCAACGGTAAAATATCCATACGTCAGATAAAGAGACTAATGCTTTTTAATATTTTTGGAATTTCTTCGCTGATGCTGCCCCAGATGCTGGCTGCGGAAAGCGGGTTAGATGGAGCGATGGCAATTCTGGTGGGAATGACCGTGGGGTTTCTGTTTCTGGCTCTGTTGGACAGGGTTATGTTGCAGATGGGAACGGATTATTATGGGTATCTGAAAAGTGCTTTTGGGAGAGTTGGGTCGGATTTATGCTGTATTTTTTATTTTTTTTACAGTGTCTGTCTCAGTGGATTTGCGGCATATAGTATCTGTCAGATTATCGTGAAGCATCTGTTACGGGATGAATCCTTTGCTTTGGTTTTATTAGTACTTCTGGTTACGGGAGCCTATGGTGTATATGGAGGATTGGAATGCCGGGGAAGGGTGTATGAGATTCTGTTTACACTGTTGGCGGTCTTGTTGTTTTTGATGCTGGCACTTTCTATATCTAATGTAGAACCGGACCGTTTATCTCCGGTTTTTTATAGTGATGGAATGGCTTTTTTAAAAAGCAGTTATCTGTCCTTTGGTTTCTTTTCTCTGATTTTTTTTGTTTTGTTTTTGAAACCCTATTGCGTAGGAAAGGAAAAACTGAGTGCGGCTATGGGAAAGATACTCTTGATTTTGGGGATTTTATTGTGTGTCATCTATTTGATTTTGACAGGGGTTTTCGGCAGCCGGGCACTGGCAGATATCCCAGCGGCAATTATTACTCTTATGAGCATGGTGGAAATCCCTGGGGGATTTTTGGAACGGTTGGATGCCGCCATGGTGGGACTTTGGTTTTTTGCTATTTATGCTTTGATGGACAATACGATTTTTTATGCGGTAGATATTTTTATGAATACATTAAAGGTAGGTAGAAAACGCTATCCGGCACTTTTGACGTTGTTTTTGGTCTATGCGGTTGCCGCAGAATGTCAAAATTCCATTTTCTTTTTAAATCTTTTAAAACAGCTTTTCTGCTACGTGGGAATTCCTCTGGTGGTTCTGATTCCTCTGTTGGCATGGGGAAGGATGAAAGGAGGAAAAAGGGATGAATAAAAAAATCTTGATACTACTTTTGTCAGGAATTTTACTGTGTTTAGGCGGGTGCGGCAACAATGAGCTGGAAAATCGGAGTTTTCCTCTGGCGGTGGGAATGGAGACTGCCGACGAAGAGAGCCGGATGGTTTTTAATTTTCCCGTGCTGTCAGAGATTGCAAACGAAAATGCAGATGGCAGCTATATGTCTACTGCATCTATGACAGGAAAAGATTTTTTTACCATAGAAAACAACTATGCCAAAAGTGATTCCAAGACCATTGATTTTTCTCACTGCAAAGCATTGGTAATCGGAGAAAACTTTTTTGAAGATGAAAAGAAGATGGATGCGTTGGTAAGTTATCTTCAAAATCAGAATCGTGTGGCACGGAACACCTATCTTTTTATCACGAAGCTTCCTATGGAAGAACTGTTTGCCATGGACGAGAATCTGGAAAAACCTCTGGGAACTTATTTGGAGGAACTGTTGGAAAGCGATGAGAGTTTAAAAAATAAGCAGATTATGACTCTGGGAAAATATATGGATGAGCAAAAAAACAGAAAAGAAATCATCTATATTCCGGTTATCGGAAACCAGAATGATTCTCCGGCAGTAACCGGAGCCTATGTGGTTCGTTACGGAAAAGCATTGGGAGAAACGGATACCAGAATGGCATTGGCAAGTGCCTTTGTCGAAGGAAAGCTGGAAAAGGGATTTTATGAGGATACCAAGGGAAATCAATGGGAATTAAAACAGATAAAGTCCATTTATGAAATCCAAAAAAGGGAAGAAGAAATTGATATTACTGTGACGGTTTCGCTGGAGGCTGCCCTTAAAAATGGAAGAATACAGGATGTCTGGGAGCAGGAGAAGAAGGAAGCGGAATTGAAAAAAGAATTAGAAGCGGCTTTGGCACAGGCAGAAAAGAAGGCGAAAAAGCAGGGCTATGATTTTACCAACAGTTATAAAAAAACCGGAAATCATGCCAGAGAAATATATCGACTCTATCAGGAGCAATATGATGCCTATGAAAAGGACAGCAGAATTACTGTTGTGGTGGAGCCGGCTGTCACAAATTAAAAATAGATGTTTAGAATCCTTTTTTTTCGGGAAGTCTTATTTTACCAAAGGGAATCAGAGAGATTCCCCTACATATGGCAGAAAGAGGGAAGACAATGAATTGGAAAAAAGGATTATTGGTATTGCTGTTACTATTGGCGGCAGTTCCGTGTATGAAATATTATGAAGATAGGAAAATGCAGCAGGAAATTGCGGAAAAAATTCTGCGTTTTCATGTGATTGCCAACAGCGACAGTCAGGAGGACCAGAGATTAAAATTGAAGGTACGGGATGCCGTGGGAGCTTATATGCAGGAAGAAATGGAAGGAGTCTGTGATAAAGAGGGAGCAAAAGAAGTGGTAAATGCCGACTTGGAACAGATTGAAAAGGTGGCAAAACAGGTGATTGAAGAAGAGGGAAAAACATATACTGTCAACGCATGGATTGATGATGTGGATTTTCCGGTAAAGACCTATGGAACCTATTCTTTTCCGGCAGGAACCTATGAGGCGTTGGAGGTTGTTATCGGTGAAGGAGAAGGAAAAAACTGGTGGTGTGTTATGTATCCCAATATGTGTTTTCAGGGAAGTATGTATGAGGTGATTGATGAAGAGGCAGAAGAGTCTTTGCGGGAGGTGTTGACAGAGGAAGAATATCACTCTATCATAGAGGACGGTGATTATCAGGTGAAGTTTAAATATCTCACTTTTTTAAACGGTTTGTTTTAAAAGAGGAATAGAGGAGCCTTACTTGAATATTTTGAGAAAAACAGTTAGAATAAGGACAATATAAGTTTATTTTGGAGAATAATAATGAACAGTTTAGAACATAGAGACATCTGCCATGCACCGATTGGAGTTTTTGATTCCGGTGTGGGAGGACTGACTGTTGCGCGTGAGATTATGCGCAACCTTCCTTCAGAGAAAATTGTATATTTTGGAGATACGGCGAGAGTG
>USPJ01000129.1 GCA_900556645.1 uncultured Lachnospiraceae bacterium | reverse complement strand
CCAACAGTTGGGAGTTGAGGATTTTGGCGTATATAATGTTGTGGGAGGAGGATTTTCGGGCATATCTTTTGAAGTTGCGGGAAAAGAAGCCGGTGATTGTCTGCGGAGATATGAACGTTGCTCACAAGGAAATTGATTTAAAGAATCCGAAAACAAATCGAAAGAATGCAGGATTTACCGATGAGGAACGGGACAAGATGACAGAACTTCTGGAAAGCGGTTTTATTGATACCTTCCGTTACTTTTATCCTGAACAGGAGCAGATTTATTCCTGGTGGTCCTATCGGTTCAAGGCAAGAGAAAAGAACGCAGGATGGCGTATTGACTATTTTTTGGCATCCGAGGAGTTGAAGGAACATCTGGAAGGTGCTAAAATTCATACAGATGTTTATGGTTCCGACCATTGTCCGGTGGAACTTACCATAAAATAAAAGAGACAGAGAATTGAGAAGAGAAAAGGAGAAAGCTATGGCACAGAATCCAATTGTTACAATTGAAATGGAAAACGGTGGTATTATCAAAGCGGAATTATATCCGGAAATTGCACCAAACACCGTAAATAATTTTATCAGCTTAATCAATCACAATTTTTATGACGGATTGATTTTCCACAGAGTCATCAAAGGATTTATGATTCAGGGTGGATGCCCGGACGGAACAGGAATGGGTGGTCCTGGATATGGCATCAAAGGAGAGTTTGCACAGAACGGTGTCATCAATCAGTTAAAACACACCGAGGGAGTACTTTCCATGGCACGTGCAATGCATCCTGATTCTGCAGGAAGCCAGTTCTTCATTATGCATAAGAATTCTCCGCATCTGGACGGTTCCTATGCAGCATTCGGAAAAGTTATTGAAGGAATGGAGGTAGTCAATCAGATTGCCGAGACAAAAACGGATTATACCGACAGACCGATGGAGCCACAGGTAATGAAAAAAGTGACGGTGGAGACTTTCGGTGAAACTTACCCAGAGCCGGAGACGGTTTAATTACAATTTGGAGAAAAGGCATGGAAAAGAGTTTACAATGCATTGTAATCCATAGAGAAGAATTAGAGATAGAACATCAGTTAGATGCTGATGTTCTGTTTTTATTAAAGAGTGTCTGGAAATATGGAGTCCGTGTGCTGAATCTTACAGAGGATTGGAAAAAAGAGTTGTCTCTGGCGGAACAGATTCTAAAAATCTTAGAAGAAGCGAGGTACAGTCCGGAGAATGCTTTGTTCATCGGGGCAAAAGATGAGACTTTGCAGGCAGGATGTGAAGCGGGACTGGCGGTGGCAGCAATGAAAAACCCTACATTTCCGGGACAATCCTATGAGGCGGCAGACATACTGATAGAGGGATTTGAAGAGGTGGATTTTTTCTTTCTGGAGAGAATTTATCAGAGGAAGCATGGAATTCCGTGGCGGGTTATTGAGACGGAACGGTGTTATTTACGGGAAATGACACTGGAAGATTTGGATGAACTTTACGAGATTTACGGAGAAGAGGGCATAGCAGATTACATAGAACCTCTTTATGAGCGTCAGGAGGAAGAAATTTATACGAAAGCATATATTCAGAATATGTACGGATACTACGGATATGGAATGTGGCTGGTATTCGACCGTTTTACGGACAAGATGATTGGAAGGGCGGGGCTGAATAATCAGGAAATAGAGGGAGAAATCATATTGGAAATGGGATATCTGATAAGGAATGAATATCAGAATCAGGGTTATGCAACCGAGGTATGCAAAGCTATTTTGGATTATGCGGCAGAGGCTTTGGAATTTCCATGTGTCTATTGTCTGGTGGATTCTGAAAATGAGAAATCTATTTGTTTTCTCCATAAAATGAAATTTGAAGCTGCGGGAGAAGTTTTTTTGCAGGGAAAAAAGATGAAAAGATATGTTTATTTTCTCTAAACATTGCTTTTTTGTCAGTTTTTGATTATAATTTATGATTATATATACTAGCACAAATAGGCTTGTCAGATGATAGATAAGGGATATTTGTGGAAGAGAAAATGAAAAGAAAAGTGGTGATTAGATGGCTGATATCAGAAGCAAAGAATTGGAAGAAATGGAAAAAGAAGTCTTTTCGCAGGATGTAAAGCTGAAAAGAATGGAAGAATTTGTCAGTCCTGAAAGCTTGTATCAGGAACTGATTGCCAGTGTGAGAAAATATCATCCATCTACAGACATAACTCTGATTGAGAAAGCTTATGGCATTGCAAAGGATTTTCATGAGGGGCAGGTTCGTAAATCCGGGGAACCTTATATTATTCATCCCCTTTGTGTGGCAATTATTTTGGCAGAGCTGGAGCTGGATAAGGAGACCATTGTGGCTGGACTTCTTCATGATGTGGTGGAAGATACAGTTATGACAGAAGAGGAGATTGCCCGGGAGTTCAATCCCGATGTAGCTCTGTTGGTGGATGGAGTGACCAAGTTAGAACAGCTCTCCTATGATGCGGATAAGATAGAGAAGCAGGCGGAAAATCTCCGTAAAATGTTTTTGGCAATGGCAAATGATATTCGTGTCATTTTGATAAAACTGGCAGACCGGCTTCACAATATGCGTACGTTGAAGTATATGTCTCCGGAAAAACAGAAAGAAAAGGCAAGAGAGACGATGGACATCTATGCTCCCATTGCTCAAAGACTTGGTATTTCCAAGATTAAGATTGAGTTAGAGGACTTGTCTTTGAAATATTTGGAGCCAGAAGCATATTATGATTTGGTGGAGAAGATTGCCCTTCGGAAAAGTGTCAGAGACGAATATGTGCAGAAATTGGTGGAAGAAGTGCGTCACCACATTGAAAATGCGGGAATTCAGGCAGAGATTGACGGAAGAGCAAAGCATTTCTTCAGTATTTATAAAAAGATGGTAAACCAAGATAAAACCTTGGATCAGATATATGATCTGTTTGCCATCCGTATTATCGTGGAAGATGTGAAAGATTGTTATGCGGCGTTAGGTGTCATCCATGAAATGTATAAACCGATACCGGGACGATTTAAGGATTATATTGCCATGCCGAAACCGAATATGTACCAGTCCTTGCACACTACCTTGATTGGACCGGATGGACAGCCTTTTGAGATACAGATTCGTACCTATGAAATGCATAGGACCTCGGAATATGGTATTGCCGCCCACTGGAAATACAAAGAGGCATCCAACGGCAATAATGTGGAAAATCAGGAAGAAGAGAAGTTGAGCTGGTTACGTCAGATTCTGGAATGGCAGAAGGATATGTCCGATAACCGGGAATTTATGAGCTTGTTAAAGAGTGATTTGGATTTGTTCTCTGATACGGTATTCTGTTTTACGCCGTCTGGAGATGTAAAGAATCTTCCGACAGGTTCCACACCGATTGACTTTGCTTATTCTATCCATTCCGCAGTGGGGAATAAAATGATCGGTGCCAAGGTCAACGGAAAGCTGGTAACCATTGATTACCGGATACAAAACGGAGACCGAATTGAGATTATTACCTCCCAGAATTCCCACGGACCAAGCCGTGACTGGTTAAATATTGTTAAGAGTACACAGGCGAAAAATAAAATCAACCAATGGTTCCGCAGCGAATTTAAGGAAGAGAATATTGCAAAAGGAAAAGAGCTGATAGCTCAATACTGTAAGATGAAAGGTATTGAGCTGGCGGATATTAACAAGCCGGAGTATCAGAGTAAGATTTTGAGAAAATATGGATTCCATGATTGGGATTCTGCTTTGGCAAGTGTAGGACACGGCGGTCTGAAAGAGGGCCAGGTCGTCAATAAGATGCTGGAAGAGTACAAAAAGGATCATGTGGTTCCGGTAACAGATAAAGATGTTTTAGAGAATGTACAGGAATCCACGGCCAAAATGATTCAGCCGAAATCCAAGAGCGGTATTGTGGTAAAAGGCTTGTATGATGTGGCAGTCCACTTTTCCAAATGCTGCAGTCCGGTGCCGGGAGATGAAATTGTCGGTTTTGTTACCAGAGGAAGAGGTGTGTCCATTCACCGGACAGACTGTATCAATATTATGAATCTGTCGGATATAGACCGGGCAAGGCTTATTGATGCAGAATGGCAGCACGGTGCCAATGAGGGAAGTAACGGACTTTATCTGGCGGAGATTAAAATATTCGGAAACAACAGAACCGGTCTGTTGGTGGACATCACCCGAATCTTTACGGAACGGGGTATTGACATCAATGCCATCAATTCCAAAACCAGCAAACAGGGAATTGCAACCATAGCACTTTCCTTCAGCACAAAGGGTAAGACAGAGCTGTTAAGCCTGATTGATAAAATCAGACAGGTGGAAGGTGTTATTGATATAGAGAGAACAACAGGTTAGTAGAAGGAGAGAACATGGCAGAATTAGAGGTAAAGCATCTGGTGGTAGGGCCAGTTGCGACGAATTGTTATCTGGCAGAAAATATAGAAACGAAGGAAGCATTGATTGTAGACCCGGGAGATTGTGCGGAGCGGATTATCAGCCGATTGCAGCAGGACGGGGTAAAACCGGTGGCAATCCTTTTGACCCATGGGCATTTCGATCATGCCATGGCAGCCAAGGAACTGGCGGAGCATTATCAGATTCAGATTTATGCCCATGAGGAAGAAAAACGGACCCTTACAACACCGCGAATTAATCTTTCGGGGATGCTGGGCTACGAGGTCGCCTTTTATGCAGACAGATTTGTGAAAGATGGCGACATTTTAAGATTAGCAGGCTTTGAAATTCAAGTGCTTCATACACCGGGACATACGGTGGGAGGCGTGTGCTATTATCTGGAAAAATAAGTTCTCCCTCAGAATTCCTACAGATTTCCCTGTTACAATGATAGCAT
>USPJ01000128.1 GCA_900556645.1 uncultured Lachnospiraceae bacterium | reverse complement strand
ATCCCTGCGTCTGCAAAAGAGCAGCCTTTACCGTAGAGGCAGCGGTTGTTCTCCCGTTATTCGTAGGCTTTCTGGTGGTAATTCTGTTTTATTTCCGAGTATTGCAGACAGAAATCAGAATAGAAAAGGCAATGGCATATACCG
The DNA here is from genome assembly GCA_900556645.1 of uncultured Lachnospiraceae bacterium. The sequence continues at coordinate 4,699 of USPJ01000128.1, read as the reverse complement.
TGAGAGTGACAGCGGCGTGTGTAAAGGAAGAGGAAAGTCAGGCGGATTTAGGAAAGATGCGGTTGATTTTTCTGGAAAGGCTGAAACGGGAACAGGTGCCAATAGAATACATAGATGGAGGAATTTTAGGGATTTCGCTGTGGAGTGCCGAAACAGAAAAGAAAAATGTGGGTCTTGGCGTCCGCTATGAAATGACTGCACCCATAGGTTTTTTTGGGAAACTTACCCATACCGCAGAGCAGAAAGCAGAGGCACGGAAATGGGCAGGGTATAGTGGAGGCAATCATCTGGGAGAGGGGTATGTCTATATCACAGAAACCGGAGAAGCATATCACAGGACAAAGGATTGTGCCTATCTGGATTTGAGCATTCAATCCGTATCGGCACAGCAGATAGAAAACCTGCGAAATAAAAACGGAGGAAAATATCATAAATGTGAAAAATGCTGCGAAAAAAAGACATCAAAAGGAACTGTCTATATTACAGATTACGGAGATGTATATCATGAAGAAATCGGATGCAGTGGGTTGAAACGTACCGTATATCTGGTGGAAATAGAAAAAGTGGGACAGCGTCACCCTTGCGGCAAATGTGGAGGAAATTAATGATAGAGAGAGGAGTAGTAGCGGGATTTCTGACAATCTGCACCATACAGGATGTGAGAAAAAGACAGATATCCATGGTTTGGGTAGGAATATTTCTGGGACTGGGTAGCTGTCTCTGGATAGGGAGAAGAACCTTGACTCTGTGGGAAATTCTGGGAGGTCTCGGGGTGGGAGCGACGCTTCTTCTGGTGGCAAAAGTTACGAAGGAAGCGGTAGGTTATGGAGACGGTTGGGTGTTATGCACCACCGGAATATATCTTGGAGGGTGGGAAAATTTTTTTCTGTTTTGGTGGGGGAGTGTCTTTGCGGCAGGATATGCCGCAATCCTTGCAGTTTTTGGGAAAAAGACAGGCAAAACAGAGATTCCGTTTCTGCCCTTTCTTTTGGCGGCACATATAATTAGGGTGGTGTGTATATGGTTGTGAGAAAGAGAAAAAAGGGAAGCTATACCGTAGAAGCTGCCATGATTCTGCCGGTGGTATTGTTTGCAATATTTGAAGGTATGGCTTTGGGAATTGAATTGTGCAGGGAGGTACAGAGCGACGGGGAATATTCGCAGGAGTTGGAGGATTTGCGGGGAATAGAGATATTCCGCAAAGTGTCAGGAGTAGAAGAATGGCTGGGGGAAAGGGAATGAAAGCAGATTATAGAAGAACATGGAATCAGAGCTTTATGGTGTTGGAGGAAACGGAACCGTATCAGGAGTATGAAATCCGAATGTTGGAGTATAACCATATTTCCGGGCTTTTGCCTATGGAAATAAGTATGGAAGACGGACAAGTTTACTTAAGTTATGAGATTACCGGAAAAATGGCTCTGGATTACTTTTTAGAACGAAAAGATGTAGATGCAGAGTTTTTGAAAAATCTTTTGTGCAGATGTATCCATGTCTGCCGTGAACTGGAAAAACATCTTTTAACTGAAGATGGATTAAGATTGGAACCGGAGACTGTTTTTGTGGATAACCGGACAGAAGAATTCTATTTTTGTTATCAACCGGGAAGGACAGATGATATAAAAAGAAGTTTTCGGGAACTGATGGAGATATTGCTGCAAAAACTAGACCACAGCAAAGAGGAGAATGTCCAAATTGCATATGAACTTTATCAGAAGAGCTTAGAAGAAAATTATAGCCTGCTGGAGTTGCAGAAAGTCTTTTATCAGAGGGAAGAGATGAAACAGGAAGAGGTAAAGCAGGAAAAATCAGAGGAAAGGAAAACCACAAGGGAAATTTATGCAGAGGAAGAAATAAAATGTGAAGGGGAGCTGATAAAGGAGGAGAATTTCTTCATGGGTCTTTCACCCATGGTGGCAGGAGTTGTGGAGGAAGCCAGAAAATGGGTGGAAGAAAAATTACCGGGAAGACAGAGAAAAACAGAACCAAAATATATATCGGAGGAAGAATATCAGGAAGAAGAGGAGGAGCTTCCCCAAAGTCATCCGGTAAAGCTTTTGTATCTGGGACAGGGGGAAGGTCAGGATTTTTTCTTAGGGGAAAAGCGTTTTTTAGTGGGAGCAGAGGAAGAAATCGTTGACGGATTCATTGATTCTCCGGCGGCAGAAAGACTTCATGCCAGAATCGAAAAGCGGGAAGAAGGATACTATATTGAGGATATGAATTCCAGAAACGGTACAATGGTGAATGGGGAAACATTGGTATACAAAAAACCACGGAAATTAGAGGAAGGCGACCGGATAACTTTTGCAGATGTTTCATACAGATTCTTGACTTTTTGATGTAACAGTATAATATAGATAAGTGTGAAAAGATAGATAGTAGCGAGAGGAAAAAGCCATGAAGAAGATTGTTTTAACAGGCGGGGGAACAGCAGGACATGTAACGCCCAACATTGCATTGCTCCCAAAATTAAAAGAAGCAGGATATGAAATATATTATATTGGTTCTTATGAGGGAATCGAGAGAAAATTAATAGAATCCTATGAGATTCCTTATTATGGAATTTCTTCGGGAAAATTGAGAAGATATTTTGACTGGAAGAATTTTTCCGATCCATTTAAAGTGTTAAAGGGATATGGTCAGGCAATCAGCATTTTAAAAAAGTTGAAACCGGATGTGGTATTTTCCAAAGGCGGCTTTGTTTCGGTTCCGGTGGTAATGGCAGCAAAGCATTGCAAAATACCTGCAATTATCCATGAATCGGATATGACCCCGGGATTGGCAAATAAACTGGCAATTCCGTCAGCCACTAAGGTCTGCTGTAATTTCCCGGAGACTTTACAGTACTTGCCGGAGGGAAAAGCGGTACTCACCGGTTCTCCAATCCGAAGCGAACTGCTAAAAGGCGATAAGGTTCATGCATTGAATTTTATCGGAAACTTTACAGCCCAAAAGCCTACACTCATGGTTATCGGAGGCAGTATTGGCTCAGTGGTCATCAATGACACGGTGCGGAAAGCATTGCCGGAGCTGTTAAAGGAATATCAGGTGGTGCATCTTTGCGGAAAGGGCAATTTGGCACCGGAGCTGGATGGCACTCAGGGATATGTGCAGTATGAATATATCAAAGAAGAATTAAACGACTTATTTGCTCTTGCGGATATTGTGATATCCAGAGCAGGTGCAAATGCCATCTGTGAGTTGTTGGCATTACATAAGCCGAATATTTTAATTCCGCTGTCGGCTGCAGCAAGCCGGGGTGACCAGATTTTAAATGCCCGTTCTTTTGAAAAGCAGGGATTCAGCTATGTATTGGAGGAAGAAAAACTTACAGAAGAAACTCTGTTAGGAGCGATTCGTCAGGTGGAGGAGAAGAAAAACTCCTACCGGAAAGCCATGGAGGCAAGCAGCCGAATTGATTCCGTTACAAAGGTATTTGAGTTAATTGAAGAAGTAGCAAAATAAAAAAACAGCCGTGTTGACAGAAATGTCATACGGCTGTTTTGGACTTAATTAGGCACGGCTTATTTTGTCACGAAGAGCATCCATCTCTTTATCACTGATTGATGTCTCGGCAAAGGTAAGCATAGGTCTGGAATCTTCACTATAACGGGGAATTAAATGCATATGGAAGTGAAAAATAGTCTGTCCTGCGGATTCTCCATTGTTCTGTAAAAGATTAAAACCATCACAGCCTAAGACGTCTGTCATTTTGAGTGCCATTTTTTTGGCAAGTTTCATAGCCTTTGCGGCAACTTCTTCATCAATCTTATAGAGATTGACATAGTGTTCTTTTGGAATAATCAAAGCATGACCTTTTGAAGTAGGGTTTAAGTCCAAGATGACAACAAAGTCATCATCTTCATAAAGTTTTCTGGATGGGATTTCTCCCGCTGCAATCTTGCAGAAAATACAATCGTCTTTTTTCATGGTAACACTCCTTATGATTCAAAAATAAATATGTGATCCAGCATACGCAAAGTTTTAAAGTTTCCCTTGGCAGTCATTTCTCCGGTCATAAAGGCACGTTGGAAAGTCATTCTGCCGGATATAATCTGGTCTAAGACAGCTTCTGTCATTTTGGCATAGACATCCACGTTTTCCGCCTGTCCGTAATAGCATTTTAAGGAAGCGTCAGAAACCTTGATGGACAAAGGCTTTTTCAGACCCTCAATCATAAACAGATAGTTGGCAGAAAAGTCGGAAGGTGCAACAAAATGAGATTCTAAATCCAGAAGGTAGGAAGAACCGTCTTCGGATTCGTTTTGTTGAAGCATATCCTTAAACATATTGGCAAGTTCTGCAATATCCTCTTTTTGCTGTTTTACATAGCTGTCATCCGAAACATATTTGGAAAGCTGTTCGCTTTCCTGTGGGGTCAGCTCCAGAGATTGTGTGCGGAGTACCGATTGCTTCACTGCCTGATTGCTGGTAGGAAGCCCCTTGATTTTCTGGGAAATGGTACGGTAAAGATTCTCCGCTTTCTTTTCAATAATTAGAGAATAGTCCTGATTCATCTCAAAGGAAACCATATCCTCTACATAGCCACATAAACCGTTACAAGGAAGTCCGCCCAGCATTTCCCAAGCATTTTCCAGAGCCATCACACCTTCCCGTTCTCCGTAGGTGGTGGAAATGACCACCGGCTGCATATACATGGATTGGATTTTTTCTTTATCTCCATAAAGCCAGCAGG
>USPJ01000127.1 GCA_900556645.1 uncultured Lachnospiraceae bacterium | reverse complement strand
GCCACCGTTCCAAAGCATTTGAGACGATCATCAAAGAGGCAGAGGCAGATTTAAGAGAACTGATGAACATTCCGGATAACTATAAGGTATTGTTCTTACAGGGCGGAGCATCCCAGCAGTTCGCAATGATCCCGATGAATCTGATGAAAAACAAAGTTGCAGACTACATCGTAACCGGTCAGTGGGCAAAGAAAGCATGGCAGGAGGCATCTAAGTACGGAAAAGCCAACAAGATCGCATCCTCAGAAGATGAGACATTTTCCTACATACCGGACTGTTCCGATCTTCCGATTTCCGAAGATGCAGATTATGTATACATTTGCGAGAACAACACCATTTACGGAACGAAGTTCAAAACACTTCCAAATACAAAGGGCAAGACTTTAGTAGCAGACGTATCCTCCTGTTTCCTTTCCGAGCCGGTAGACGTTAGCAAATACGGCATTATTTACGGCGGTGTTCAGAAGAATATCGGTCCTGCAGGCGTAGTAATCGTGATTATCCGTGAGGATTTGATTACCGATGAACCGTTGCCGGGTACACCGACCATGTTGACCTACAAGACTCATGCAGACGCAGATTCTCTTTACAATACACCGCCTGCATACGGTATCTATATCTGTGGAAAGGTCTTCAAATGGTTAAAGAAGATGGGCGGTTTGGAAGTAATGAAACAGAGAAATGAAGAGAAGGCAAAGATTCTCTATGATTTCTTAGACCAGAGCAAACTGTTTAAAGGAACTGTTCGTAAGGAAGACCGTTCTCTGATGAACGTGCCGTTTGTCACAGGAAATGAAGAACTGGACGCAAAATTCGTAAAAGAAGCAAAAGAAGCCGGACTGGAGAACCTGAAGGGTCACAGAACCGTAGGAGGTATGAGAGCTTCTATCTATAATGCAATGCCAAAAGAAGGCGTGGAAGCTTTAGTGGCATTTATGAAAAAATTTGAGGAGGAGAACGCGTAATGTATCAGTATCATTGCTTAAACCCAATCGCAAATGTGGGATTAGATTTATTTACCGAAGACTATCAGAAAACAGAGGAATTAGACGGAGCACAGGCAGTTTTGGTACGAAGTGCAGCCATGCATGAGATGGAATTACCGGACAGCTTAGAGGTTATTGCAAGAGCCGGAGCCGGCGTCAACAATATCCCATTGGAAAAATGTGCAGATAAAGGAATCGTTGTATTTAATACACCGGGAGCCAATGCAAACGGTGTAAAGGAGCTGGTATTTGCAGGTATGCTGTTAGCCTCCCGTGATGTGGTAGGCGGTATTAACTGGGTATTGGAAAATAAGGACAGCGAGACCGTTGGAAAAGATGCGGAAAAAGCGAAGAAAGCCTTTGCCGGACAGGAACTGGCAGGCAAGAAATTGGGAGTAATCGGATTGGGAGCCATTGGAGTAAAAGTTGCAAATGCGGCAACCCATCTGGGTATGGAGGTATACGGCTATGATCCGTTTATCTCTGTCAATGCGGCTTGGAGCTTATCCCGTAATGTAAAACATATCAACAGCGTAGATGATATTTACAAAGAGTGTGATTACATTACCATCCATGTACCTCTGTTAGAGGATACCAAAAAGATGCTGAACAAAGCAGCCTTTGATGAGATGAAAGACGGTGTGATTATTCTGAACTTCGCCAGAGATTTACTGGTGGATGAAGAGGCAATCTTAGAAGCCATCAAAGACGGAAAAGTAAAAAAATATGTGACAGATTTTCCGAATACCACAACAGCAGGGGCAGAGGGATGTATTGTCATTCCGCATTTAGGAGCCTCCACACAGGAGTCCGAGGACAACTGTGCGAAGATGGCAGTGAAAGAGATTAAGGATTATCTGGAAAACGGAAATATCAAGAACTCCGTAAACTATCCGAATTGTAACATGGGCGTCTGCACGCAGGCAGGACGTATTGCAATTCTCCATAAAAACAGCAAGGGTATCATCGGTAAGTTCTCTAATATTTTGGGAGATGCAGACATCAACATTACCGACATGACCAACAAGAGCCGTGGAGATTATGCATATTCTCTTCTGGATTTGGAGTCAAATGTAACAGAGGATATTGTAAAAGAATTATCCGCCTTAGATAATGTGTTAAAAGTCAGAGTAATCAAATAGACCGGAGGAAATATGGCGATTATAAAACCATTTGCTGCCATCCGTCCGGAGGCAGGAAAAGCAGATAAAATTGCGGCACTTCCCTATGATGTATATAATCGGGAGGAAGCAAAAGAAGTAGTAAAAAAGAATCCACTGAGTTTTTTAAAGATAGACCGTGCGGAGACACAGTTTGATGACAGCGTGGACACCTATGACGAGAGAGTCTACACCAAAGCCCATGATATGCTGTGGGAAATGGTGGAGGATGGCTCTTTTGTCCGGGATGAACAGCCCTGCTATTATATCTATGAGCTGACCATGAACGGAAGGACACAGACGGGAATTACCGCCTGTGCCTCCATTGACGATTATGCTCAGGGAATCATCAAAAAACATGAGAATACCAGAGCCGACAAGGAGGCAGACCGTATCCATCATGTGGATAGCTGTAATGCCCAGACCGGACCGATTTTTTTGGCATACCGTTCCAACCGGGAGATTAATGATGTGGTGGAACAGGTAAAAAAGGAAACACCTTTATATGACTTTGTGGCAGAGGATGGAATCCGTCACCGGGTATGGGTCATCCATAAGGCAGAGGATATTCAGACCATAGAAGCTGCCTTTGCTTCTATCGGAGAAATCTATATCGCCGACGGACATCATCGGGCAGCCTCTGCGGTACGGGTGGGATTCTTAAGAAGAGAGGCACATCCGAATTATAGCGGAGACGAGGAATTTAACTATTTCTTATCGGTGCTTTTCCCGGATGATCAGTTGATGATTATGGATTATAACCGTGTGGTCAAAGACTTAAACGGTATGAATACAGAGACTTTTTTGGAGAAGATTCAAAGCTTATTTGAGGTATCAGAGGGAAGTGAGTCCCAGATTCGCCCGGAGAAAAAGGGTGAGTTTTCCATGTATCTGGAGGATAAATGGTATCTGTGCAAAATCAAAGCCGCTAATCAGAGTGAGGACCCGGTTGGGGGACTGGATGTATCCTTGTTACAGGAGCTGTTGCTGGCACCGGTGCTGGGCATCGGAGACCCGAAGACAGACAAACGGATTGATTTTGTAGGAGGCATCCGTGGCTTACAGGAGTTGGAACGCAGAGTACATACCGACTGTGCAGTGGCATTTGCCATGTATCCGACTTCCATAGGGGAATTGTTTGATGTGGCAGATGCAGGATTGCTGATGCCGCCGAAATCCACTTGGTTCGAGCCGAAGCTGCGGAGTGGATTGTTTATCCACGAGATTTAAAATTTAAGGAGGCAACCTATGCTGGCAAGTATCGGATGGGGCGTAGTGAAGGATTACCTTTATTCCCTGTTACCGGATTTGACTGCCTTTTTGTTTACCATTGTCTTAGCGGTAGTGGTTTACCTTATCGGCAGCCGGATTATTAAGTCTATCCTAAAAATGCATAACCGTTGGGCAGAGCGGAAGGAAATTGATGAGGGCGTAAAGCAGTTCCTGCATGCCTTTATCAAAGCATCCTTGTATATTCTGCTGATATTTATCATTCTGACCCTCTTTGGTGTGACCACTGCATCGGTGGTGGCTGTGTTAGGCTCCGCAGGACTGACCATGGGTCTTGCGTTGCAGGGCAGTTTGTCAAACTTTGCCGGAGGCGTGATTATTTTATTGATGAAGCCTTTTAAAGTGGGAGATTATATTATCGAAGATACCCATAAGAATGAGGGAAGAGTTGAGGAAATATCACTTTTTTATACAAAATTAGTAACCTTTGACAACCAAAGTATTATGATTCCCAACGGAACTCTTGCCAACAGCAGTATGACCAATGTAACCTCCAACGGAAAACGTCGGGTAGACATCGTAGTTGGAGTTTCCTATCGTGCGGACATCAAAAAGACAAAAGAAGTATTGCAGGCAGTAATTGATGGAGAGCCTTGTTGTCTGGCAGAGGAAGAAAAGATGGTGTTTGTTTCGGATTTGGCGGAAAGCTCCGTAAACATGGGAGTGCGTCTGTGGGTAAAATCTGAGGATTACTGGCAGACCCGCTGGAGAATGATGGAAAACATCAAATATGCGTTGGATGAAAATGGAATCGAGATACCGTTCCCGCAGATGGACGTTACTTTGAAACAGTAAGAACTTCGTTGACAAACCATAGAAATTATGCTAGGGTTAAACAGTAAACAGACCCTTGGGGAAGGGATTTTTAGTGTATTATTAGGAGGAAGTTTTTATGCAGCAGGGAACAGTAAAATGGTTTAACGCAAAGAAAGGTTATGGATTTATTTCCGATGCAGAAGGAAATGATGTATTTGTACATTTTTCCGCTTTGAACATGGACGGATTTAAGGAATTAAAGGACGGAGAATCTGTAGAGTTTGAAGTTGTAGAAGGTGAAAAAGGACCACAGGCAGCAAACGTAGTACGTCTGGGTTAATTCATAAATGAATTTGAATTGGGAATAGTAACCAAAAGAGGGTGTATCATTACACCCTCTTTTAAATGTCAAAAGGAGTAAAAGCATGAAAAAATTGGAAGCATATGAACTTTTAGAAGAAAAAGAATTAAAAGATTTAAATTCCGTAGGATATCGGTTACGTCATAAGAAAACAGGGGCGAAGATTGCACTGATTCAAAATGATGATGAAAATAAAGTGTTTTACATTGGATTCCGCACACCGCCGGAGGACAGCACCGGAGTGGCACATATTGTAGAGCATACGGTACTGTGCGGTTCCGAAAAATTTCCGGTAAAGGATCCTTTTGT
>USPJ01000126.1 GCA_900556645.1 uncultured Lachnospiraceae bacterium | reverse complement strand
CATATAACACATAGCATGCTACCACAACAACAAGACATAACAGAATGACACCGATGCTTGCTCCAAGAATTGCTCCATAAGTACTCATATAACCTGTTACTCCTTAATAGTAAAATCTCTCTTCACACTCTATCATATAGAAAAGGCTATACGATGTCAAATATATCTTTATATTTTTTTTATACTTTTTTTTGTAACTTTTTATAGTTGCAAAATTAACAAAATATTTACACATTTTTATCTTATTTCCTTTTTTCATGCACCTATTTGTCGAATCCATATAGGACATAGAAACAATTTTTAATCAAAAAGGAGTTTTTATGAATTATCAAACTACATCTCATAATCACGATTGTGAAAAGCAGAAACATGTTCACTTTTTAAAAGATTTTACAGAGGAAGAAGATGGGCACAAGCATAAATTCCAGGTGGCTTCTCTCATTGACAGCCCTATCGATTTTAAATACACCGAATAGAATAACAGGGAAAAGCCCCGGAAATTCAACCTTTCCGGGGTCTTTTCGAGGAGTTTAGTTATGAAAATGTTAATCTATAATAAAGGTATTGTTGCCACATTTAGCTTACCTCATTTGATAGATTCATTATAGAAATGATTTGTGACAAAACTGTGTCGCAACCCTTAAAGGATTCTAAAATAAATCTAAAAATTCCTTTTATTTTGTTTAGATTTTCTTAACATTTACATTTCCCATCGGATTTTGCTTCCTGCCTCTCCTTTCTCTACAATCAGCTTTTTCTCCAGTTGTTCTTTCAACTCGCTTACATGAGAGATAATTCCCACCTGTCTGTGTTCTCCTGCCAACTCCTGCAGCACCTCTATTGCCTGCTGACGGGACATTTCATCTAAGGAACCGAAGCCTTCATCTATAAACATCACATCCAACTGCACTGCTCCTGCGGTTTTCTGCACAATATCCGACAATCCCAGTGCCATAGAAAGTGCCGCCAGAAACGATTCCCCTCCTGACAGGGTTTTTACATCCCGAATACTGTTGGTTACCATGCTGTAAACCTCCAAATCCAGTCCTTCGTTTTTGCTCTTTCCAACGTTTTCTCCCTCTTTTAAGCGGAGCAGAAAGCTGCCCCGGTTCATCTTAATCAGCCGTTTATTTGCCTCTGCCAGTATCAGTCTGAAATACTTTCTCTGCATATAAGTTTCAAAATCAATTTTTGCACTGCCGGAGAGCCTTCCGTTGGCAGTCTTATACAGATTGTCCAATACCGTTGCCTGTTCCTGTAACTCCACACGCTTCTTCTCATATTTTTTCAGATTATTCAACGCCCGCTCATACAGCTCTGCCTGTATATGGCTTTCCTGCAATTCCCGCTCCAACTGTTTTTGCTGACGGGTCCATTCTTCCTTTTGGATTCTGGCTACTTCTATATCCTCTTCTTTTTGGTCTTTTGTGTTTTTCAGCAATTGTTCCCGCTGTCCCAGACAGAGCTGCTGTTTTTCTTCCCATTGCTTTCTAAGCTTCTCTGCCTGTTCCACCTGTTGTTCGAAATGCTTTAACTGGTTCCGCTTCTCTTTCAGAGCTGTTTTTGCTTCTTCAATACTGTTATATAACAGTTCTTTTTGGCTGATTTCCAGTTCCTTTTTTGCCTCTGCCAGTAGAATTTGGGCTTTGGTTTCCTCTTCTTTTTGCAGCTTTTCACAGCGTTCTTTTTCCGCCAGAAAGGCTTTCTCTAAGCCCTCCCGTTCTGTCTCCGCCTGCTCTCTTTTTTTCTTCGCCTGCTCTACTTCTTCATGGGTCGGAGCCTCGGCTGCCGCCTTCGCTGGATTGGGATGTTCCATGGAACCACACACCGGACAAGGTTCTCCCGCCTTTAAAGTCCTTGCCAGTATGCCCGCCTGTTCCCGAAAAAAATTTTGGTACATTTTCTCGTAAAGCTCTCCCGCCTGTTTTGCAGTCTGCACCTGACCTTCCCACAAAAGCCTTTTTTCTTCTACCGCTTTCCTTGCTTTTCCAAAAATTCCGGTTCCCTTTTCCAGTTCCCGCAAACGTTTCTGTGCCTCGGCTTCTTTTTTTCGTCCCGCCTCTACCTGTTCATAGATTGGCAGGGAACGCTCCAGCTCCATAATTTCCTTTTGCAAAAGTTCTGCCTGCTTCTGCCAGATTTTATTCCATTCCATTTCCTGTTTTTCAGCCGCCTGCACCTTCTCTTTTATCTTTTCTAACTCCTCCTCTGTCTTGCGAAGCTGCTGAAACTGTCTGTTTATCTGCTCCTGAATCCCCAGTTTTTCTGTCAGTTCACTTAGTCTTTTCCGATTCTCTTCCTTTTGCTTTTCCTGTTCTTTCGTCTTATCCTTTTGTTCCCTCCGGTAAACCTCCAGTTTCTCTATGCTGTGCTCTTCCTCCGCCAGTCGGAGATTTTCAAACTCCTGCTGCATTGCCTTTTTACAATCGGAAAGTTTTTCTTCCGCCTGAAATGCCCTGCGTTTTAACTCCTCCTCCAAACGGTAATAAAGTCCTGTTTTAAATATCTTGGAAAGAATGATTTTCCGATGATCAGATTTTGTGTATAAGAGCTTCAAAAAGTCTCCCTGTGCCAACATGACCGTCTGGGTAAACTGTGTGGCATCCAACCCTAAAAGTTCCACAATCTTCTGGTCTGTTTCTGCTCTTTTTTCCGGGTATGCTTCACCGTTTGGCAAAATCAATTCCACGGATTTTGATACCTTACGTTCCACGACCTTTCCGTTTTTCAGCTGCTTTTGTATCTGGTATTCAGGATTTCTTCTCACTGTATAAATTTGATTTCGCACGGAAAAGGTAAATACCACAAAGGTTTCTGTCTCCGGTTTTGCAAACTGGCTCCTCATCATATTTCCGCTGCGTTCTCCACCGCTGGTACGGTCGTATAGTGCATACACCATAGCATCAAAAACGGTGGTTTTACCGGCTCCGGTATCTCCGGTAATGAGAAATACTCCGTTTCCCGCTTTTGAAAAATCCACCCTTTCCTCTCCTGCATAAGAACCAAATGCCGACATTACTAAATGTAACGGTTTCATAAGCTTTCCCCTCCGTTTTCCAGCAGTCGGTTCCAAACCTCCTGCATAACTGCATTCTCCTCCTGACTCATGCTTCTGCCCTGCATGGTCTCAAAAAAAGTAGCAAAAGATTCCATGGGCGACTCTTCCGGTATCTCCTCTTCCTCCAATTCCAGAATTTTTCTGGTTCTCTCATTGTCTATGCGTATTTCCAGAATATGCGAAAATACCGCTTCTAATCGTTCTTTGGGCAGATACGGCTCTATTTCATCCGTCAAAGTAATGCTGACAAAATCCTCTGCCGCATCTTTTCTTTCCAGTACCTCTGACAATTCTCCGGTCAGCATCTTCACATCCCTAAGAGGCTGTACCGAGGTCTGACACATTTGCGGTTCTTCGCCCTTTTTTCCCAATTCTACAATGGTAAACCCTTTCTCATGTTCCTGCTCGCTAACCGAATATTTCAACAACGTTCCTCCATATCGACAGCTCTCTCTTCCTACCTTTTGTGCCCGGTGCAGATGTCCCAGTGCCACATAATCAAAGATTTCCAGCTTTGTACTGTCCACTTCATCTACGCCACCCACCATTCGCACTTCGGAGTCACAGGTTTCCGGCTGAGCACCCTTTGCAGTATAAAATTGATGGGATACCAGAACGTTTCGCTCTTTTAAATCTATGGTTTCTTTTTCCAAAAGCAGCTCTATGGCTTTATCATAGCTGTCCACTTCCTCTCCGTATGCCTGACGGAGATAGGCAGGCTTTGTAAAGGGCAACAGATAAAAATGCACCCTTCCCCACTCATCCTCCAACGTAACCCTTTCTAACCTGTCCTCCCTTTCCTTTGGCGGCATTCCCCCGATATGAACCCGATGTTTTTTCAACAGCTCGTTAGCAAAACTCAGACGCTCTCCACTGTCATGATTTCCCGCAATCATAATTATGGCAGGGGGTATCTCCAGATTGCTCAACTCTGTTAAAAACCAGTCCAGAAGATGCACCGACTCCCCGGAAGGTACCGGCTTGTCATAGATGTCTCCTGCCAACAATACCGCTTCCGGTTTTTCTCTCTTCGCCGCCTCAATTACCTGCTCCAACACATATTTCTGGTCTTCCAGCAAGGAATAACGGTAGAGATGTTTCCCTATATGCAAATCACTTAAATGAAAAAATTTCATAGCTCCTCCTTTTCTATCTGTACGAGTCCGCTTCGCTATGTTATACTAACATCATAAACAAAACATTTGTTCTTGTCCAGTGGATTTTTTATCCGACATTTTTATTTGACGGAACAGACCTATTTTATTAGGAAGAGATTCAGAACAAATTCAGAATGAGTTTTAGGACAAAATTTAGAACAAATTTTAGAAAGAGTTTTAGAAAGAAATCTGCAAAAAGGAGATTTGGAACTTGGAACCGGTTATTTTTCATATTGACGTAAATTCCGCTTTTTTAAGCTGGACTGCCATTGAACAACTGAAAAATGGAAGCACGGTCGATCTGCGCACAATCCCGTCCATTATCGGCGGAGACCGTGAGAGCCGCCATGGGATCGTACTGGCAAAATCTACTTCTGCGAAAACGTTCGGTATCAAAACCGGCGAACCGGTCGCACATGCTCTTCGAAAATGCGAATCCCTGGTTATCGCACGTCCGGATCATGCGATGTACCGTCAGTATTCCAAGCAGCTTATGACGCTTCTGCGTACGTTTACACCGGACATTGAACAGCTTTCCATTGATGAATGTTTTTTGGACTTTACACCGATCGCCTATCAATACAAATCTCCGATTGCCGGAGCCACCCTTATTTCTAAGACTGTCAAAGAGCAACTTGGCTTTACCGTTAACATCGGGATCGCACCGAATAAGCTGCTCGCTAAGATGGCAAGTGATTTTGAAA
>USPJ01000125.1 GCA_900556645.1 uncultured Lachnospiraceae bacterium | reverse complement strand
GATAGCTGCCAAAATTGTGGCAGTCCGGTTCACTCAGATAAAAAGGACTTACTTTGGAAGTGATTCCGCTCTCTGTCCAATCCAGAGTATCGGCAAGATTCACCAGAAGTTCCCGATATGCCTTATCGCCTTTTACCAGCCGTCCCTGTACCGTCAAGGAAGAAATCTCAGGAAGTCCCTCCTGACTGGTGGATGGGGAAAGCAAAACCACAATACATTCGTCATTTCTTGTTGTATAGTAATAATATCCGGTTGTAATTCCAAAACGGGTTTTCGTATAACCGCTGAAATACAGCGTGGAAAAATCCGTCTGAATAAAAGAAACATCCTTGGCGTAAACCGATTCCAAATCATCCTTTTCGGTAATCTTTTCCGGGAAAACCATCTCGGAAATCGGAGAAAAAATCCATAGGAAAACCAGAAGAATCAAATATAAAATCGGAGAAACCATTTTGGTCTGGTATAACTCCCGGATGTTTTTGGTTATATAGTGTTCGTAATTTTCCATCATAGCCTAAGTATAAGGGTTATCTTGGAAATAATCAAGGTTGCTTTTATGGAAAAAAATTGCTAGTATTATAGAGAAAATCAGGAATTAACTTATCACAGATATTTGATAAAGGAAAGGAACCGAAAATGGACGCATATACCAGCTTTGCAGAAGTTTATGATATGTTTATGGATAACGTGCCCTATGAAGAGTGGAGTCGTTATCTTACGGAATTGTTGAAGGAGTATCGCATAGAAGAAGGTGTTGTCTGTGAACTGGGGTGCGGAACCGGAAAGATGACAAGGCTGTTGGCAGATGCGGGGTATGACATGATTGGCGTGGATATGTCCGAGGATATGCTTGCCATAGCCAGTATGGAAAACCCGCAGCAGATTCTGTATCTGTGTCAGGATATGAGGGAGCTGGAGCTTTACGGAACGGTGGCAGCTGTAGTTTCCGTCTGCGACAGCATGAATTATCTTTTGGAAGAGGATGATTTGCTGGAAGTATTCCAAAGAGTCAACGAATATCTGGAACCGGGAGGCGTTTTTCTCTTTGATTTAAATACCATATACAAATATGAGACTCTTTTGGGAGAGACTACTATCTGTGAGAACCGCCCGGAGGGCAGCTTTATCTGGGAAAACTATTATGATGAGGAAGAACAGATAAATGAATACGATTTGACTCTTTTTATTCAGGAAAAAGAGAATCTGTACCGCAAATTTGAAGAAACCCATTATCAGAGAGGGTATTCTATGGAAAAAATACGCACACTACTGGAGGAGGCAGGCATGGAATTTGTGACAGCCTATGATGCCTGTACCAAAAATCCGCCGAGAGAAAACAGCGAGAGAATTTACATAGTGGCAAGAGAGAAAGGAAAATAAAATGTCAGATTATATTGTAAGAGCAACAGCGGCAAACAGCCAGATACGTGCATTTGCCATTACTTCCCGGGAACTGGTGGAGGAAGCCAGAACCCGCCATAATACAAGTCCTGTGATGACTGCAGCTTTGGGCAGATTGTTGAGCGGCGGGGCAATGATGGGAGCCATGATGAAGGGAGAAAAGGATTTACTGACTTTGCAGATAAAATGCGGAGGTCCGGCAAAGGGCTTGACCGTCACCGCTGATGCAAAGGGAAGCGTGAAGGGATATGTGGAAGTGCCGGATGTAATGTTGCCACCTAACAGTCAGGGAAAGTTGGATGTGGGAGGGGCTTTGGATCTTGGAATCTTAAACGTCATCAAAGACATGGGAATGAAAGAGCCTTATGTGGGACAAGTAGCATTGCAGACCGGAGAAATCGCAGAGGATCTGACCTATTATTTTGCAACCTCTGAGCAGATTCCGTCAGCGGTGGGGCTGGGAGTTCTGATGAATAAAGATAATACGGTAAAACAGGCGGGCGGCTTTATCTTACAGCTTCTGCCATTTACCAGTGAAGAGATTATCGGAAAACTGGAGGAAAAGATTAAGACCATAGATTCCGTCACCGAAATGTTGGAAAAAGGATACACTCCGGAGAGGATTCTGGAAGAGATTCTGGGAGATTTAGGACTGGAGATTACCGATACCATGCCGGCAGAATTTTCCTGCAACTGTTCCAAAGAGCGGATTACCAAGGCGTTAATCAGCATTGGAAAGAAGGATTTACAGGAGATGATTGATGACGGAAAGCCAATCGAGGTAAATTGTCATTTCTGCAACACCAATTATACCTTTGAGGTAGATGAGTTAAAGGAGATGATAAAATGAGAGACGGATTTATCAAAGTAGCAGCAGTCACTCCAAAGGTAAGAGTGGCAGATGTAAAAGCCAATGAAGAAGAATTATGTAAACTTATAATAGAGGCGGCAGAACATCAGGCAAAGGTAATTGTATTGCCGGAGCTTTGCATTACCGGATATACTTGTCAGGATTTATTTTATCAGGATATTCTGTTACGGGAAGCCAAAGAATCTCTGCTTCGGATTGCTCACCGGACCAGAGAGATTGACGGACTGATTTTTGTAGGTCTGCCTTTGGAATATAAGGGAAAGCTCTACAATACGGCGGCAGTCCTTCACAGGGGAGAGATTCTTGGAATTGTACCGAAAAAATATCTGCCAAATTACCATGAGTTTTACGAGGTACGTCATTTTACCAAGGGAATGGAAGAACCGGTGGAGATAGAACTGGCAGAGGGTATTTGTGTACCTATGGGAACGAAGTTGATTTTTTCCTGCAAGGACTTGCCGGAGTTAAAGGTGGCTGCGGAAATATGTGAGGATTTGTGGACACCGAATCCTCCTAGTATCGGACATGCGTTGGCAGGAGCCACCTTGGTGGTAAATCTTTCTGCCTCCGATGAAATTACCGGAAAAGATATTTACCGGAAGGATTTGGTGGCAGGTCAATCGGCAAGACTGGTCTGCGGCTATGTCTATGCCAGTGCAGGAGATGGAGAATCTACACAGGATGTGGTGTATTCCGGTCATAATCTGATTGCGGAAAACGGAGTGGTTTTGGCGGAGTCCCAAAGATTTGAAACAGGGATTACCTACTCGGAAATTGATGTGATGCGATTGTCTTCCGAGCGAAGAAAAATGAACACCTTTGAGATTGAGGATGAGGGATATTTAGAAATTCCATTCTCTCTGAATATGGAAGAGACAAAGCTGACCCGCTATATTGATCCGGCACCTTTTGTTCCAAGCAGCAAGGAGAACCGGGACAAACGGTGTGAGGAGATTCTGGCAATTCAAGCCAACGGTCTGAAAAAGCGTTTAGAGCATACCGGATGCAAAAGTGCCGTGGTGGGAATTTCCGGGGGACTGGACTCTACGCTGGCTTTGCTGGTAACGGTAAAGGCTTTTGATTTACTGGGAATTCCAAGAGAAAAGATTACAGCGGTTACCATGCCGGGATTCGGAACCACAGACCGGACCTATGACAATGCGGTCAATCTGATTCGCTGTCTGGGAGCGGAATTTATGGAGGTTTCCATCGTAGATGCCGTAAAGATTCATTTTCGGGATATCGGACAGGATGAAAATAACCATGATGTAACCTATGAAAATTCTCAGGCAAGGGAACGGACACAGATATTGATGGATGTGGCAAATAAAAAGGGTGGACTTGTAATAGGAACCGGAGATATGTCAGAGCTGGCACTGGGATGGGCAACCTACAATGGAGACCATATGTCCATGTATGCGGTAAACAGTTCGGTGCCAAAGACTTTGGTACGCCATTTGGTACGTTATTACGCAGACACCTGCGGACAAAAGGAACTGGCAGAGGTGCTCTATGATGTGCTGGACACACCGGTAAGCCCGGAGCTGTTGCCGCCGGAGGATGGAAAAATTGCACAGAAAACAGAGGACATTGTAGGTCCTTATGAACTGCACGATTTTTATCTCTATTATCTATTGCGTTTTGGATATCCGCCGGAAAAGATTTATCGTTTGGCAAAAATTGCATTTGACGGAGTCTATGAGGATGATGTGATAGAGAAATGGTTAAAGATTTTTATACGGAGATTTTTCTCCCAGCATTTCAAACGCTCCTGCCTGCCGGACGGTCCAAAGGTAGGAACCGTGGCAGTTTCCCCAAGAGGCGATTTACGTATGCCGAGCGACGCTTGTGCGACGCTCTGGATGTCTGACATAGACCAGAGCGTATAAGATACCTGCCATAGCAAAGGCAGTTATGACATCAAAGAAAGAATGCTGTTTTAAGAACATGGTCGAGAGGATGATACTCACACATAAAATGAGAGAAATGAACCATCCACGGCCATGTTTTTTAAAGTGTTCACTTTTGCTGATGGCAATATGTATGCCCAAAGCATTGTAGACATGGATGCTGGGAAACAGATTGGTAGGAGTGTCCGTATCATAGAGCCATTTTACCAAATCTGTAAATATATTGTCCCGTACAAAGGTATCCGGTCTTAAATCGTGTCCGTTAGGATAAATGGTGGACACAATCAAGAAAATAGTCATTCCCGTAAACAGGAAGGTGCAGAGCTTATAAAAGTCCTGACGGTCTTTCAGAAAGAAATAGCCGATACCAAAAGCTACATATCCAAACCACAGAAAGTAAGGAACTACAAAAAATTCCACAAAGGGAATCTTATCGTCAATACTCATATGTACCAGATGGAAATTGTCGGTAACGTGCTGTTCCAGCCATGCGAACCATGGAAGATAAATCAGTGCATAGACGGCTACTCAGCCATGTTTATATTTTTGAAAAAAATTTTTCATTGATTGCAAAATAAAAACCTTCTTTATATGATTCTTTAGAATTAAGATGATTGATTCTGTGTGGGATTATAGCATAGCCTTTTTTAAAGAACAATGAAAAACCGAGAATTTTACAAATTCTTAAGAATTCCGGTATTACATTTTAAAAAAGTATTACAATTCCCAGAAAAAGTTGA
>USPJ01000124.1 GCA_900556645.1 uncultured Lachnospiraceae bacterium | reverse complement strand
GGAGCGGCAATATGAGATTAATAGATGCAGATTCGCTTTTAGAGAGGTGGAATAATTTATCTGAAAAGGATAGAACAAGATTTGATCGAGTGATTTTGTGCCAGCCTATTGTGGATACCATTGTTGTAACTGAAAGAAAGAAGCATGTTCCCAAAATTGATTTTGATGATTTTGAAGATAATACTGAGCGGTATTCTGAATTTATTGAAGAACTTCTGACAGCCAATGCAGAGGGAAATTTCGACTCCGTCTTCAACAGAGCCTATGGCATGGGTACATTTAGTGAAGACGATTTGATTAATATTTACAATATGATTGACAATGACTGTGTCCGAAACCACAAAGCGAAGAATACTTCCCCGGAAGCAGAGGCCATGCATGCCCTTCGTCTGAAGATGCTGGATTCTCTCTCGGAGGCAAATATGTCATCCATTTCCTTTGAACTGGCAGCTACTTTTTTTGACCACTTTACACAGGAAGTTACAGAGATGGATACAGGAGAAGTCATGGACAAATGCCTTACCCGCATTTTCAAGTGCATTGCCTCTACCGGTTCCTGGTCCGAATTTTTTGCAGGCATCGAACCAATTTTCCATATCTATTATTCGGAATTTTCTGAGCGGATTCAGTTTGACTGTTCCAGATTGGCAGCTTTTTCCTGCAATATTGACCGTGGAAAACAAATTGCCGAAAAAGAGGACTGTCATCCTAGCTTTAAAGAGGCTTTGCTTTCCAGAAAAGATTTTTCATGATGTAAAAAATCTTAGATGTGCATAATTTCTAATCATAGAAGTTATGCACATCTAAGTTGCATTTTTTCCATTCATTATTTATACTTCTCGTAAATTTCTCGCATTTCCTGAATATCACTGTCGCTGAAGCTTTCTTTGACATAAGCCTTCAAACCTTCCCGGTCTCCCGCTTCCACATATTCCTTTACCTCTTTTATGGTTTTGGTGTCCATCTTATCCTCCACCATCCGGTTTAAGGAATCCTTTTCCTCCTGTGTCATGGAATCGTAAATCTCCTGTGCTTCCTGTCCGGTGCCGCTTTCATCATTTGCCAGTTCTGTCTCTATCATTTTCTGGACAATCTTTTCTGCCACCTTTTCCTTTGCTGTATCATAAATCAATACTTTAAAAAGAATTCCCAGTACTGCAATTACAATGACTACACACACCAGTACTACCATCCATTTGTTTCCGTTTTTTCTTCTATTTCTTGACATGTTGTTACCTCCTATGCTTTCTTATTGATTTTCTGAGCAAAAAACAAATGCAATTTTCTATGCTCCTTAATGAATATACAAAAAACCAACTGTTCAAACTCTGGTTATCTTTCATATAATACTGTACATCTTGGTAAATATCAAGAGCTGTTCCGTCAGATTTTCCACCGTTTGCCACAATTCAAGCATACGGCATAGCCTTTTCCTCCTGTCAGACCTCCGAGAACGGCTCCCTCTTTACCGGCAACAGTTCCACCGACTATGGCACGTCCTATACATATTTTATCCTGATAAAATATGCTGGTAGAATGGCATTTTGGACATTTTACTACCTTCGAGGACGAAGATAGGTTTGATAAAGTTTCTAAAGAACTCCAGAACTGTTCTTTATTTTGCCGATTGATTTCTTTTTGTTCTCCGCACTGATTTCTTTCGCAAGAATGTGAAATGGTGTTGGATTTAATTGATATTTCTCATACATTTCTTTTTGTATTCTAAGAGTTTCAGCTTTATTGTGCTGTTTCACATCATATTTTTCAAAAAAAGAACCGTTCATCAAGCACACTATGTCACGTATCCATCCGACAAAAAATACCCCGGCTGTTAAAAAATATAAAACTCCCATCTTATAATGCCCAGCGTAAAATCTATGGATGCCAAGCCATCCTCCAAATATACACAGTAATAAAGTTGTTCTTTTTTTCTCTTCTGTATACTGCTTTGGAACAAAAACGTTTTCAGAATTTTTAAAAGCATAATTGGTATCCATCATTTTTTCTTTCATAAAACATTCCCTCCCTTTCTCATGTGTTTTTATAAATTTTTCCGTAATGATAGAATTTCCAAAATATAACCCAATGGAACCCGTACCCTGATGTGAACTTTTAAATTTGACTCCATAACAAAATTTGTGTATAATTTTGTTATCAAATAAGGAGGTGTTTTTATGCCAGCAATCAAATCAAGTGCTGATTTAAGGAATAATTACAATGAAATTTCTACATTTTGTCATAATTATCCTGAACCAGTTTTCATCACGAAGAATGGAAAAGGCGACCTTGCCGTTATGAGCATTGAAGCCTACGAAGAACTGACCAGCCGCTTTGAACTTTACAGCCAGATCAAGGAAGGAATGGACGATATTGCCACAGGCAACACCAGACCATTTTCCGAAGCTATGGCTGATATCAGAAGCCGCCGCAGTCGATGAGCTATCAGGTTCATATCACTTCCACCGCAGAACACGATATTATGCGTGCTGCGGATTACATCGAATTTACCCTCAAAAATCCTGATGCCGCAGATAATCTGTTAGATGCTGCGACTGAGCAGATAAGCTCACTAGCCGACCTGCCACAGAAGTTCCGTCTGGTAGATGATCCGGTACTGGCAAGCTGGGGCATTCGTTTTGTGATAATCAATAATTACCTTGCCTTTTATACGATTGATGAAGAAAAGCAGACTGTAATCATAGTCCGATTTCTCTATCAGAAAAGTAACTGGACTTCCATTCTTCGACAGGGATTTTCCCTCATTTAAGGAATCTGTTTTTATGCAGGTTCCTTTTTAGTGCATTGCTTTATAAGCAGCCACACCCGCTACCGCCAGCACAAACACGGCTGCCAGTCCAAACATCATGTTTCTTGTCTTTTTCTTCATTTCTTCAAATTCCTCCTGTTTCTTTACTGCTGACTCTGATGTTGTAATCTCTGATTGAGTTTTTTTACCTTTCTTCTTTACCTGTCCGTTCTGCTCCATTTCAAAAGCCTTGATAATCGGCTCTCCCTCAGTAGATACATAGGTAAGAGCCTTATTTCCAAACATAAAATGCAGTTTCTTTCCCATATACTCGTAGAAATTCATTCCATTAAAAGAATAAAATCCTCCAAGTGCTATCGGAGCTACACACGGAATCGCCACATAAGCAGAACCCGTAAGACCAATATATCTATAAAGAAGTAATACGATACCGCCACCGACTATCACACTGGCAATAGAAAATACAAGCTGTTTTGCTGTAAGTCCCATTGCCACCGATTCCTGATAACGGTCAATGTCTTTGTTTATTTCAATAACCACTGTCCTCTGCCTCCTATCTTGATAATTCCTTTGTCTCCGGTTTTCTTTCCATACCGATATTTGCCTCATACATTTCCATTCCGTCCGGACACAGTTCTCTCAGCTTATCGACATTGAACAGATAAAGAGGATATTCACAATAACCACTCCTCTGTGTAAATCCTGTAAACTCCCCAAGCTCATTTTCTGTGATGAATTTCTCAATATCCGGCATATCATTCACATTCAGATATCCGCAGTAATTCGGTGCAGCAACAGACAAATTTACGGTCACATCACCAAACGGCTCATCGTATCCATCTTCATTACACATAAGCCCGATATACATTGCCTTGTTATTCATATACTGCTGAATATCGAGTGTTACCTGTGTCTCCCCGGAAAAACTGGAATTATAAGTCACCTGTTTCTTTTCATTATCCATAAATGCCTCCTTCTATAATCCGAATGCCTTACTTGTAAGTGTCTGTGCTCCCTTCACACTTCCAACCGTCATTGCTATGGTAAATGTCATTTCACACAGATAAATAAGTGTCTGTGCCCAGTCTGCATAACTTCCCGTAAAGGACGGAAGCCCTGCATTGATAAATGCGTTGCAAACCACAATCGCCAGTGCCATTGTTACCGCTTCAAACACACAGGATAAGAAATACTTACAGTAGGTTGACATCGTATGACTTACCATTCTGTTTCCTGCCATTGTGGAACAGGCGATTGCTCCAAGCGGAACGATGATCAGTATTTTTAAAAATCTGAAATACACGGTGTAAATGATAAAGAAACCACAGATAATAATGATGATTGCGAGCAATGCCGTAAGTATCAGCATTACAAGGCTTTCTCCAAATCCAAGTCCCTTGATGACATCTGCCTGTGTACTGTCTATGGCAAGCTGTGTTGTCGTTCCTGCCGAAATAAGTCCTACTAGATTTCCTATGGAAGTAAAAAATGCTTTCATAATCGTGACATTATTTGCAACGAACCACTCTGCAAGCCCTAATCGGATAAGCATACGAAGGATTGATTCAAACCTCATCTCCTCTTTCACATCTATGCTTTCCGAGCAGAAACCGATAACAAAGAACAGCACCACAAGGGAAGAACCGACTGCTACAAAGACTGGTTCTATTCCCTCAATGACTGCCCACGGACCACCGCCCTTGAAACTGACGGGCGATTGTCCAAGCATAGCAAAAACCAACGATATCTGGTTATTCCAAAAGCCAAACACCGCTTCAAGGAGAGCAAGTATTTTGTCTCCCAGCTTAAAAATATCCATACCTGTTATTCACCTCTCTCCTGCAGTAATGCTCCAACTTCCTCTCTGATATCCCTTCCGTCAATCTCATTTCCGAGACAATCCCAGCCTTCACTTTTTTCTCTTGCAAATAGCTCTATTCGTGGCAAATCTCCGCAGAGTTCAACAATCCTGTTTCTTATTTCATCCGGCTTTTTACTATGCTGCATACGATGTGCAATACATAACTGCCTTACATTCGGTGATACCCTGTGAGGATGCCCTTTAGTCGCTAGCAGACAGATTTCTGAACAACTCCTTGTCCAGAATCCAAGTCCGACAAAGAACGAGTCTGACTTGGGATTTTGTTTTATCCAGTTAAAAGCACAGGTCTTATACTTAAATCCCCAGCTTTCAATAACCGAAAGACCTTCCTTAAGCTTCGGAAAAGTTACCCATAAAAACAGCACCGCATCATCCGCCGCTATCTCATTTACCGGAAT
>USPJ01000123.1 GCA_900556645.1 uncultured Lachnospiraceae bacterium | reverse complement strand
ATGGCTCTGAATACATTGCGTTCCCTTACGGAAAAGGTGTCAAAGAGGGTGTAAAAGTCAAAGAGACAGACGAGATAGAATATTAGGAGGCGGGAATATGATAGAAAATATACGATTGTCGTTTCAGGGAATCTGGTCACACAAAATGCGTTCCTTTTTGACCATGCTGGGAATTATTATTGGAATTGCAGCAATTATTGCTATTGTTTCTACAATTAAGGGAGCGAACGAGCAAATCAAGGAAAATCTTATCGGTTCCGGTGATAATACCGTAACCGTGGAATTATATCAGGGTGACTGGCCTTATGAAATGGGGTATGAAGGAATACCGGAAGGAGTTCCGGTGGTTTCTGAGGAAGCAGTAGAAGAGATGCAGGAGCTGGAGAATGTAGAGCGTGTTTCAAAATTCTATAAACGACAGGAATATGATAACATTTATTATCAGAATACAACTCTGGGTGGCGGCTATCTCTATGGAATTGAGCAGGATTATTTTGCCTCCTGTAATTATCAGATACAGGAGGGCAGAGGATTTGATGACAAGGATTATCAGGGACAACGAAAAGTGGCAATTCTGGATAGGGACTCTGAGGAAGCTTTGTTCCAAGGGGAGAAAGCAGTGGGAAAAACCATTGAAATCAAAGGGGAGCCTTATACGGTAGTGGGAATTGTGGCAAAGTCCAAGGAGTTTGAACCGGTCATCAATTCCATGGAAGATTATTATACTTATGCGGAATCCTCCAGCGGTGCCGTATATGTGCCAAAAACAACATGGCCAATCATCTATCAGTATGACGAACCGGAAAGCATACTCTTAAAGGTAAAAAGTACCGATGATATGACGGCGGCAGGCAAAGGCTCGGCAGATATCTTAAACAATTATCTCAGTGTATCCGATGAAACTATCAAATATAAGGCAGAGGATTTGCTGGAGCAGGCAAAGGAGATTCAGGAGTTGAGCCAGTCTACCAATATGATGTTGATTTGGATTGCAGGAATTTCTCTTTTGGTAGGAGGAATCGGTGTTATGAATATCATGTTGGTTTCTGTGACAGAGCGTACCAGCGAAATCGGTTTGAAGAAAGCTATCGGAGCCAGAAAAGGTGTGATACTGGGACAGTTTTTGACTGAGGCGGCAGTACTCACCAGTTTGGGTGGACTCATAGGTGTTGTAGTAGGAATTATTTTGGCGGAGGTTATTTCAAAGGTAAGTCAGACGCCGGTGGCAATCAGCATACCGGCAGCAGTAGGAGCAGTCCTGTTTTCCATGCTGATTGGAATTATCTTCGGAATGCTGCCATCCTACAAAGCTGCAAATCTGAATCCTATTGAAGCATTACGGCATGAGTAACAAGAGCATAGAGCTTATAAATTTCTTGAAATTGTCCATAAATAATCGTATAATGGCAAAAGAAGTGGATGGAGGAGCATTATGTTAGATTTAAAATTTTTGAGAGAGAATCCGGATATTGTAAAGAAGAATATTCAAAATAAATTTCAGGAACACAAGCTACCGATGGTAGATGAGGTCATTGAGCTGGATGCTCAGGCCAGAGCTACACAGCAGGAAGCGGATGATTTGCGTGCTAACCGTAATAAAATTTCCAAGCAGATTGGTGCTCTTATGGCACAGGGCAAGAAGGAAGAAGCCATGGCATTGAAGGAGCAGGTGGGAAAGGACGCAGAGCGTCTGGCAGAACTGGAACAGAAAGAGCGAGAATTGCAGGAGAAGATTACCAAGATTATGATGGTGATTCCTAATATTATCGATCCGTCTGTGCCGATTGGCAAGGACGATTCCTGTAATGTAGAGATTGAAAAATATGGTGAGCCGGTGGTTCCTGATTTTGAGATTCCGTATCATACAGAAATTATGGAACGGTTTGACGGAATTGATTTGGGGATATTGCAAGATTACATTCCGCAGTGATTTCCTATGCCAGAGATTTTATGATTGACCGTGGATTTACTTACTGTATTCCGCCGTTTATGATTCGCAGCAACGTGGTAACCGGAGTTATGAGCTTTGATGAGATGGATGCCATGATGTATAAAATCGAAGGGGAAGACCTTTACCTTATCGGAACCAGTGAACACTCCATGATTGGTAAATTCATCGATACCATCAATGAGGAGGAGAAGCTGCCATATACCATGACCAGTTACTCTCCTTGCTTCCGTAAAGAGAAGGGAGCTCATGGAATCGAAGAACGTGGAGTATATCGTATTCACCAGTTTGAGAAGCAGGAGATGATTGTAGTCTGCAAACCGGAGGAATCTCCGATGTGGTATGACAAGCTATGGCAGAATACCGTGGATTTATTCCGTAGTCTGGATATTCCGGTGCGTACACTGGAATGTTGTTCCGGTGATTTGGCAGACTTGAAGGTGAAATCCTGTGATGTAGAGGCATGGTCTCCGAGACAGAAGAAATATTTTGAGGTGGGAAGCTGCTCCAACTTAGGCGATGCTCAGGCAAGAAGATTAAAGATTCGTGTAAAAGGTGAGAAAGGCAAATATTTTGCTCATACCTTAAACAATACAGTTGTTGCACCGCCGAGAATGTTAATTGCTTTCCTTGAAAATAACTTAAATGAGGACGGAAGTGTAAACATTCCAAAGGCATTACAGCCATACATGGGAGGAAAAGAGAGATTAGAGCCGAAGAAATAAACGACAGGGATAAAGCATGAGGTGGTTTAGATGTTAAACTACAAATTACAGCTAGGCTGTTTGATTTCCAGCTGATTGTGGGGTTGATTTACTATGTGCTGGATATACTGACCGTTTATATGGTTATCAGCATGGGAGTCGTGGTGTATCAGATGGTGTTTCGAGGCCTTGGTTTCCAGTTTGGCCGTTACCATTATCATTCTCTGCCTTTATATCAATATGCAGAATCCTGCCAAGATGGAACTGGATCAGATGCAGGCAGAGCTGGTATATGGATTTGCCAACGTTATTGAGAGCCGGGATGGCAGTACCGGAGCCCATGTAAAGCGTTCCACCTGGTATGTGGAATAGCTACATCACAGTTTTTGACGGCAGGGGCATTATGTAAGAAAAACATATATTGCCAATTTAAATATGGTGTGTTAAAATATTAACGAACAGTATTTCGGATGGAAACTGTATCATTTTGATAATGCATCCTTTCTGAGTTTGTGCAAAATGCAGCAGACAGGAAACGGAGGTGCATAGCAATAAGAATAGGAATTATAGGTGCCGGCAAGGTAGGAACCACCATGGGAAAGTATCTGACAGAGCATGGTGGGAACGTCAGCGGATTCTACAACAGAACCGTAAGCGGAGCAAAAGAGGCGGCAGAATTCTGTAACACAACATATTTTCAAGATTTAGATTCACTCATTGAGGTAAGCGATACCCTTTTTCTTACCGTTTCGGACGGTGCGATAGAAGAGTTATGGGATTGCATTGCGGCAAAGAATGTGAAAGGAAAAGTTATATGCCACTTTAGTGGCTCATTATCAAGTGATATTTTTTCCAATACGGAGAGAACAGGGGCATTGGTCTGTTCTATCCATCCAATTTACGCGTTCAGTAATAAATTCACAGCTTATCAAAATTTAACAAAAGCACTTTTTACCGTGGAGGGAAATCCGAAAGCATTGGAGAAAATGCAGGAAGTATTTGCGATTCTGCCCAACAAGGTGGTTTCCATTCCCACACAGGCAAAGACAAAGTACCATGCGGCAGCCAGTATTGCCAGTAACCATCTGGTGGGATTGCTTGCTATGGCGGTGGAACTTTTAGAGGAAACGGGCATTGACACCGAGACAGCTTATGAGATGTTAGAGCCTTTGGTAAAAAACAATATAGAATCCGTATTTTCAAATGGGTGTATAGAAGCCCTTACCGGTCCCATTGAGCGGAATGATGTTCAGACAGTAGAACACCATTCGCAAAATCTGGGTGGAGAAGAGAGAAAAGCCTGCTATCTCGCCGTGGGAAATATGGTGACAAAGCTGGCGGAGAAAAAACATCCTGAGCGGGATTACGGAGAAATGAGACGGGTGCTTAAGCAGAAAGAAAGTGAATGAATTGGAGGAAAAAATGAAGAATACAGTGGTAACATTGCAGAATGCCAAGGATAACGGAGAAAAAATCACCATGCTCACCGCATATGATTATTCCATGGCAAAATTAATTGACGAAGCAGGAATTAACATGATTCTCGTAGGAGATTCTTTGGGAATGGTAATGCTGGGATATGAGGATACCCTTTCCGTTACCATGGAGGATATGATTCATCATACAAGAGCCGTAGCCAGAGGAGCAAAAGATGCCTTTGTGGTGGCGGATATGCCTTTTATGTCCTATCAGACTTCTGTTTATGATGCGGTATATAACGCAGGACGGCTGATGAAGGAAGGCAGGGCACAGGCGGTAAAATTGGAAGGCGGCAGAGAGATGGTAGAACAGATTCGGGCAATCACAAAAGCCTCCATTCCGGTGGTAGGTCATCTGGGCTTGACCCCGCAGTCCCTCAATGCATTTGGCGGATTTAAGGTACAGGGGAAATCCGAGGAAGCGGCGAGAAAATTGTTGGAGGACGCTAAAATCATCGAAGAGGCAGGAGCGGTAGCCATAGTTTTGGAATGCGTTCCGGCAAAACTGGCAGAACTGATTAGTAAACAGGTAAAGGTTCCAACCATTGGAATCGGAGCAGGAGCAGGCTGTGACGGACAGGTGCTGGTATATCAGGATATGCTGGCAATGTTCGGAGATTTCAAGCCAAAGTTTGTGAAACAGTTTGCACCAATCGGAGATTTGATGAAAGAAGCCTTTGCAAAATATATAGAGGAAGTAGAAACAGGAGCATTTCCGGCACAGGAGCATACCTTTGCCATCAGAGACGAAATGCTGGAAAAGTTATATTAAAAGTGTGGGAAAGAGATTTGTTTGAAGGAGGAGCAAGATGGAGTTAGTAACAACGGCAGAAGAAGTACGCAGCCGTGTAAAGCAGTGGAAAAAAGAGGGTCTTACCGTGGGACTAGTGCCGACGATGGGATACCTCCACGACGGTCATAAGAGCCTGATTGACCGTGCAGTAAAGGAG
>USPJ01000122.1 GCA_900556645.1 uncultured Lachnospiraceae bacterium | reverse complement strand
CCTCAATACTGTTTTCCGACGAAGCCTCCGGCTGATTCGTTTCCTCCGTTGTTTCTCCCTCCGGCTCTGGAGAAGTCTCCAAAACCGTCCACTCCACTTCAAAATTCTCATAAACCAAAGTTGCCAAATCCGCATCCCGATTGTTTACCAGAATCTCCTTGTCCATATCCAGTTCCACATCCATGAACTCCATTAACTGTCCGATGGTATAATAGCTTCTGGTTTCAATGCGGTCACCCTCCTGAATCCGGTAGCTTGGCGGTTCCAAAACGCCGTTGACCTCCACAAATCTCGGACACACTACCGTCTTGCGGTTTACAGAAAATTCTATGGTGGAATCCGTATACTCCTCCAACTGCTCCACCGTGTAAACTGCTGCCTCTCCCACTGTGGACGGCTCAATAACAATCTCACAATTTGGCTCTAACGGAGTATTGATGCTGACTTCCTTTCCATTCATTTTTACAATGGCGGACTCGCCGCTCTGTCCTCTGGCAATCTTTTGTCTGCCGTTGATGGTAAAGTTAATCTCTTTTCCTCTGCGAGGGAATAACTGGTCATTTGGAAATCCCGCCTGCATTGCGGCATCCACAATGGTCAATTTATTGTTATCATATAATTTGATGCGTTCTCCGTTGAAATGCACCATAATAAAATTGTTTTTCTGGTCATAGTAATTCAGGCAGATACCGATAGGGGTAACCAGCAATGGGTCTTTCTTGATATCCTCCTGTTCAAAATGAACCTCCTGCAGAACTTCCTCTCCTCTAAGAGCTACACGCTCATGAGGCAACTCCAGCTTATCTGCCAGCATTTCCGTAAATCCGTGGATTTTTCCACCGCCGCCTACCACAAAGGTGGCACTGACAGATTTATCACCGTTTAACTCCTTAATCTTATCTGCAATAGAAGTGGTAATCTTGTCCACCAAATCTTTGGTCAAATCCCATACCTCGCTTGCAGGAATCGTATGGGAAATACTCATAATATCTTTATATTCAATCTCTTCTTCTGTACCGGAAGCCAGCTTAATATGCTCCGCCGTTTTAAAATCCACCAGATAATGCTGTACCAACATTTCGGTAATCTCATCCCCTGCATATGGAATCATGCCATATGCAATAATACTTCCGTCTCTGGTGATGGAAATATCGGAGGTTCCCGCTCCTACATCCACCAGTGCGATATTCAGCATACGGAAGGTTTCAGGAATCGCCACATTGATGGCGGCAATCGGCTCCAAGGTCATATTGGCAACCTCCAGCTCTGCTCTGGCACAGGCGGAATACAATCCGTCCACAACATCCTCCGGCAGAAAGGTCACAATAATATCCTCCGCAATCTTCTCTGCCTTGTGTCCCTCCAGATTGGAAAAGACGTCATCATTCAAACGATATTTGACCACAGAATAGCCTACGCAGTAGAATTTTAATTTTGTATCATTTTCCTCTTTTAATATATTGGATGCTTTCTCAATTCCCAGCAAATCCAAGGTATGAATATCCTCCTTGGAGACCACAGTCTCTTCCTCATATTCATACTCTACGGTGGTGGTTACTGTCTTTAACACACGTCCCGCTGCCGCAATACAGACCTCTTTTAGCGGCTGTTCAATCTGCTCCTCCAATTTTTCTTTTACTGCGGCAATGGTGGTTCCCACACGTCCGATATCGTGAATCTGTCCATCCAGCATGGCACGGGTCTCATGCTCTTTGATGTACTGTGCCACCACGATAAATTCTTTCTCTTCCTTGTAGCCCACCGTTCCTACTACGTTTCTGGTTCCGATATCCAGTCCAAATACCAATGGTTCCATTCTACTTCTCCTCATCCAACTGTTGTCTGATTTGTAAAAATGCAGCCTCCGGCTCATGGTTATTGTCAATCTCAACCTTACAATATTTGCGATAGACTTCCTCCGTGAGCTGGCTTTTAAAAATTGTATCTATCTTCTCGTCGGAATAGCCCCTATTTTCTTTGAGACGCTGCCGCCGATTTTCCTCACTGGTATAAATATACCATAATTCGTCACAAATTTCATCATAATGCTCTTCAATTAAAAGAGCAGCCTCCAGAATCAGATATTCCAGTTCTCCCTTTTCCTGTTCTTCCCGGTAAATCTCTAATATGTAATCCTTTACAGCGGGATGAACGATTCCGTTCATCCTCTCCCGTTTCCCGGCATCATTAAAAATCACCTGTGCCATTCGGGGTCTGTCAATATTTCCATCTGCCAGAAAAATCTGCTCTTTGGCAAACTCCGCTTTTATTGTATCATAACATTTTGTTCCCGGCATCATTAAATCGTGGGCAATTTCATCTGCCAGCATTACCTTTGCGTTATAGTTAGCGGCAATATACTCTAAAATTGCCGATTTTCCCGCTCCGACGCCTCCTGTAATTCCGATAAATTTCATTATTTCGCCTCATACCAATTTTTTCCTGCGTGGCTGTCAACCTCCAGCTCCACTGCAAGATTAGCGGCACCTTTCATCTCTTCTTCTAAAATTTTTGATACAGTCTCTACTTCCTCTTCTGCCGTCTCAATCAGCAGTTCATCATGAACCTGTAAAATCAGTTTGGATTTTAGGTTTTCTTTTTCCAAACGGCGATGTACCCGGTTCATGGCAATTTTTATAATGTCTGCCGCACTTCCCTGTATCGGCGAATTCATGGCAATTCGCTCTCCAAAGGAACGTTGCATAAAGTTAGAGGAAGAAATCTCCGGTATCGGTCTTCTCCTGCCAAACATGGTGGTGGTATAACCCTCTTTTTTCGCCATCTCCACCTGGGTGTCCAAAAACTCTTTTATTTTTGGATAAGTTTCAAAATATCTCTGAATATATTCCTGTGCTTCTTTTTTGCTGATACTCAAATCCTGACTCAGTCCGAAAGAACTGATTCCGTACACGATTCCAAAGTTTACCGCCTTGGCATTTCTTCTCTGCAAATCCGTAACCTCCTCAAAAGGAGTATGGAATACCTGCGAAGCCGTCATGCGATGGATGTCCTGTGCCTCCCGATAGGCGGCAATGAGGTTTTCGTCTCCCGACATATGTGCCAGAATCCGAAGTTCAATCTGGGAATAGTCTGCATCCAAGAATACAAAACCTTCCTTCGGATGGAATACCTTTCGAATCATTCTTCCCAATTCCATACGGATTGGAATATTCTGCAAATTCGGCTCCGTACTACTGAGCCGTCCGGTGGCTGTTACCGTCTGCTGGAAGGTGGTCCGAATCCTTCCGTCCTCATCAATATAATTTGCCAGTCCGTCTGCATAGGTGGACTTTAGCTTTGCCAGTTGGCGATATTCCAAAATTTTAGATACCAGAGGATACTCTCCTGCCAGTTTTTCCAACACATCTGCTGCTGTGGAATATCCGGTTTTGGTCTTTTTTCCGTAAGGCATTTGCAACTTTTCAAACAGGATAACTCCCAACTGTTTTGGGGAGTTGATGTTAAATACCTCGCCTGCTCCCTCATAGATTTCCTGTTCCAATACGCCAATCTGTGCTGCCAGCTCTTCCCCGTATGTTTGAAGCTCCTGACCATTTACCAGAATCCCCTCCTTTTCCATATCGGAAAGGGTATAGACCAGCGGCAGCTCAATCTCTTCATAAAGCTTCCACATTCCGGTCTTTTCCAGTTCCTGTTTCAGCTTCTCCATGGTTAAGAACGGGATGTACGCCTCATAACAGATGTAGGTCAAAAACTCCTCTTCCTTTTCCCTCTGGGCATCCGAAAGAGAGGTTTTTCCCAGTAAATCCTGTCGTGACGGTATCAAAAGCTCTGCGTAATCCTTGGCTAAATCCTCGTAAGGATATTCGTTTTTTAACGGATTTAGAAGATATGCCGCAATGCCTGCATCAAATACGCTGTCCTCTTCTTTTAGAGAAAGCTGCTGCAACTCCTTTTTTAAATCCATGGTACAGCCCATGGTCTTTCCCTTTAAAATTTCCTCTACCTTAGAAAGAAGCTCTTTTCCATCAATTCCTTCTCCCGCTTTCAGATAATAGATATCCTCCCCGGAAAGGGCAAGGGCTGCTCCTGCAATTCCCGGGAATTCCGCAGGTGCTTCAAAGAGACTGAGCTGTTCCGCCTCTGCCACGGCTCCCGGAACAAGGGCGAAACCTAAGGCTTCTGCCTTGGTTGCTTTCTTTAATATTTTTTCTGCTTCAGCCTTATCCGTAATTCGTTTAAAATGCTCCTGTGCATTGTTTTTCGGTGCTTCTATATCAAACTTTGACAGCATATTCTTGAACTCAAGACGTTTACATAATATATATGCCTCTTCCGTAAAAAGATTTCCCAGCTTGGAATCTTCCAACTCATAGGTGATTTCCGCATTGGTGTCAATGGTTGCCAGTTCCTTGCTCATCTGAGCCATATCATAATGCTCTCTCAGATTTTCTTTTGCACGGTTTGGCTTGATTTCCTCCACATGCTCATAGGCGTTTTCAATACTTCCGTATGCAACAATCAAGGCTGTGGCTGTCTTTTCTCCGATTCCCGGTACTCCCGGAATATTGTCAGAACTGTCTCCCATCAGAGCTTTCACATCGATAAACTCCTTTGGGGTTACCTGATATTTTTCCACAACATCCTTTGCCAGATAATCTTCAATCTCTGTACCGGTTCTCTTGGTTTTCGGTATGCGGATTTTGATGTGGTCGCTGGCAAGCTGCAACAAGTCCCGGTCTCCCGATACCACAGAAACCTCTAGTCCTTGAGTTTCTCCTTTTTTTGCAATGGTGCCTATGATGTCATCTGCCTCGTAGCCTTCCTTTTCCACAATGGTCACTCCCATTGCCCGAAGCATTTCCTTCATCAGCGGAACCTGCTGGCGAAGTTCCTCTGCCATAGGCTTTCTGGTTCCTTTGTATTCCGCATACATTTTATGACGGAAAGTCGGTGCATGGACATCGAAAGCAACCGTCAGATAATCCGGCTTTTCTTCTTCCAATATCTTAAATAAAATATTCAAAAATCCGTAGACGGCATTGGTATGTGTTCCCTCTGCATTGGTTAAATCCGGGATTCCGAAAAATGCCCGGTTCAAAATACTGTGTCCGTCAATCAGTAATATTTTTTC
>USPJ01000121.1 GCA_900556645.1 uncultured Lachnospiraceae bacterium | reverse complement strand
CTGCCATTGCCTTATAAAAATCAGACAGCGGCATACTCTGTCCTAAATCATCAAGATACTGCTTTCCATCAAGCTCATAGTGAAAACATGCATATTTTATATCTCTTGAATCTAACTGTTCTTTTGTAAGATCTACTGTTGAACAACAACTTAATATGTAATCTGTCATATCTGCTTATTCCTGTTGCTGCCTATGGCAGCTTCCTTTCTTTATAGAACTCCTCTTGTTTATAGTTCTCTACAATATGATTATACATTGTTCTGACTGCCGGCGCCACTAAATTTCTATTTAAAATTGCAATTCCTATCACACGGCTTGCATCAGGTTTAAGTCTATATGTATCAACCTCATATGGAATATCATGCATTACAAGCTCCGGCATCAGGCATATCCCGAAGCCTTTTTCTACAAGCCTTATCGTGGAAAGATCATCCACTACATGGTATTTTGACTGGATTTTCAGATTATTTTCCCTCAAAAAATTCTGCTCAAAAGCTCTAATCGCTCAGAACTCTGGTCACACAGATTGGGGAACGGTAATAAGCGTTGGAAATCTTAATACCTGTCTTCTTGTTACTTGCGTGGACAATCTGTCCGTTGCCGATATAAATGGCTACGTGATTGATACTCTTGCCACTGCCGTAGAAGAACAAATCTCCCGGTTTTGCCTCAGAAGCACTGATTCTTGTACCGCAATTTGCCTGTGCTTTAGAAGAATGTGGCAGATACACGCCGTATTTTGCCATAATCGACATGGTAAAGCCGGAACAGTCTGCTCCCTTCGTCAGGCTGGTGCCGCCCCATACATATGGATTTCCTACGAACTGAGTGGCATAGGATACCAAATCCACTCGCACATCCGATACGCCCTGACCGTAACGCACCTCTGTCATGGTCATTGCCTTTGGAAGCTGTACGGAAATCTCTACAAATTCCTTGCTGACATAACCTTCAGAGCTGTCTACATCTACCTTAATCCAATCTCCTAAATCCTCTATCACATTCAATTCTTCGCCGTTTGGCATCAATGCTAAAATTCCACACTCTGTATTCGGCTGTTCTCTGACATTTAAGGTTGTGGTGGTAACCGTTGCCACAGTCTGTTTGATTTCCTCTGCCAATGCCTTTGCTTCCTCTCCGGTTACAAAGTAATCGGCACTGACATAACCGGTAACATCTCCCGACTGAATTTTATACCAACCGTCCACTGCTTCCAAAATTTCTCCTGCCGCATGATCCGGCATCTTTCCTACGATAGACGCATCCGTTGCCGGAGCCTCTCTGACATTCAAGGTTCCGTCTGCCTGGGCAATTCCCAGATTGGTATATCCGTAAGTGGTATCCGGCTGTGGTGCTGCTGTGGTAACCACTGCATTTCCCTCCGATACCGCTGCTGTATCGTTCTCCGCTTCAAATGCCTGACAGAACATTGCTTTTGCTCCTGCGGCAGTTGCAGCTTTCTCTGCATCATTTCCCTTGTTTCCCGCAGCACTTCCGCTGACATAACATCCGGCAAAAAGCACCACGCCCATAACACCAATTGCCGCAGCACGGTAAAGATTCTGTGTGGTAACTCCTTTTACAAGTTCTCTGATGGTTTCTGTTATTTTATCTGTAATATGGTTCATTGCATCCTCCCAAGACGAAGCTTTCCTATATCATTATCATAAAAATAACAGTAGAATAATGTATCCTACTGTTATTTCACTTTTTTCAAGTATATCAATATTTTTTGTCAACATAATTATGTAATATTTCTGTAATAATTATACTTCATCCTCTTCCGGGTCACTGTCTAATATGGAAAAAGCAATGTTGGTTGCATGGTCTGCCACACGCTCCAGACCGGTTACAATATCTGTAAAGATAATTCCTGCCTGCGGTGTACATTTTCCCTTGGACATTCGTTTCACATGATTGTTCTGCAGCTCTCTCTCCATCTCGTCTATTTCATTTTCTAATTTCAGGATTTCCTGCAGATTCTTCTCATCCAATGTCACAAACATCTCAATGGACTCATCCAGAATCAATTCCACCTTTTCATACATTTCCTGTATTTCTTTGGTGCCTTTTTTTGTAAAAGCAAGTCCCTCTTCATTCATGGAGACTGCTTCCTCTATAATATTTTCTGCATGGTCACCAATCCGTTCCATATCATTTACTACATGGAAGAGACCGCCGATTCGCTGTTTGTCTCCCATCGGAAGCTCGTACTGATTTGCCCTTACCAGAAAGTCCGTGATTTCTTTACAGAGGAAATCGATATTCTTCTCCGTCCGATAAACCTGAGAAATCTTTTCGGAATCTCCATCAAAGAAGGCTTCCACAGAACGTTTCAGATTGTCTTTTGCCATGATTCCCATGCGTTCAATTTCCTGTACAGCCTCCACAACAGCGGTGTTCGGAGCGAAAGTTCCTCCCTTGCTGATATAAGCCAACTGGAATTCTCCGCTTTCCTCTATATCCCCCGGAATCATCCGTTTACTCAAAGCCATAAACTGATTGGACAGCGGTAAAAAGATAAGGGTCTGGAAGGTTTTGTAAATGGTATCTGCATTTGCTACGCATCGTCCCACATCTGCACCGGAAATTTTCAAGATAAACTGCTCAAACGGTTCCATTGCAAAGGCAAGAATGGTACCGATGATAATCATACCGAATACGTTGAACAATACATGTATCAAAGCCGCACATTTTGCATCTTTTGTGGTATTGAGACTCGCCAGTACCGCCGGTGTACAGGAACCGATGTTACATCCCAGTATAAAGTAGAAACACACCGGAAGTGCCACCAGACCCTGGCTTGCCATAATCAGTAAAATGCTGACGGTTACAGAAGAGCTCTGTACCAAAACCGTAATAATCATACCCAAAAGAATTGCCATCAACGGATTGGTCATACCTCCCATTACCCGAAGCACCGAATCATATTCTTTTAATCCGGTCATGGCATCCTTCATCAGACTGATTCCCATGAAGAGTGCACCGAATCCGATAATGATTTCTCCAATCTTTTTGGTCAGCGGCTTCTTCCCAAACATCCTCAGCACCGCTCCCACAAATAGAATAATCGGTGCCACACCGGTAAGATTAAATGCTACCAGCTGTGAGGTAATGGTTGTACCGATATTAGCTCCAAAAATGATTCCTACAGATTGTGCCAATGACATCAATCCTGCATTTACAAAGCTGACCACCATAACCGTAGTAGCTCCCGAAGACTGAATCACCGCTGTAAATAACGCACCAAACACAACTGCAATCAGCTTGTTTTTGGTCATCGCCTCCAATATAGTTCTCAGCTTTGCTCCGGCTGCTTTCTGCAATCCCTGACTCATAAAGGACATTCCAAAGAGGAATAATCCCAGACCTCCTAATAATGTAATAATCAGTTCCATTTTTCTCCTTATTTATTCCAACCCAAAATAAATCTTCGCGATTCGTATATCCTGCTGTAACTGTTTTTTCAGTTCCTCAATGGACTGAAACTTTGTCTCCTGCCGTATCCAATGCAAAAATTCCACTTCCACCGTACGGTCATAGACATCATCGGCGAAATCCAACACATGGGTTTCTACTCCCACCGGATTGTTTCCCTCTATGGTAGGCTTACGCCCCACATTGGTGATTCCGCAATATTCTTCGCCACCGATAAACACCTTTGTCACATAAACCCCAAAAGGGGGCAATAGCTTTTCTGCCTCCGGCAGCAGATTAATGGTAGGAAATCCGATGGTTCTTCCGATTTCATTTCCATGTTCTACAATTCCCTGAATAAAGTAGGGCACTCCCAAAAGTTCATTGGCTTTCTCGATATTCCCCGCCTTGATTTCTTCCCTTACATAAGTACTGCTGATGTCCCGGTCACCGTCTTTCATTT
The DNA here is from genome assembly GCA_900556645.1 of uncultured Lachnospiraceae bacterium. Next base: position 1,226 of record USPJ01000121.1, on the reverse strand, counting down.
TCTCCACTACCTGAACTTCATAACCGAACTCTTCGGCATATTCCATCAGCAGTTTATAATCTCCTGCCCGGTTATGTCCAAAATGAAAATCTGTACCGACCACCATGTATTTTACATGCAGTTTTTCTACCATCATACGGATAAAATCCACTGCATCCATATTGCGGATTTCCTCTGTAAACGGACATTCCACCACATAGTCGATCCCCATATTTTCAAAGACATGCATTTTTTCCTCGTTGGTTGTCAGCACGTCTCCACGGTCATCTTCCACCTTTTTTCTCGGAGGAATGTCAAAGGTAAACACCACGGCTTTCAGATCATCTGTTTTTTTCTGTAATACGGTATCTAAAAGCAGCCGGTGTCCTCTGTGGATCCCATCGAATTTCCCAAATGTGATGACCGTAGATTCTTCTATATTAAAATCCGTTGTTCCTCTTAAATAAATCATTTTACTCTCTCACTTACTGTTCCAAAAAAATTTTCACAGGCTTGTAATTTTCCTGTCTTTTATCATAACGGTAGATTCCGATAAACCGTCCTTCTTCATCATAAATACGGATGGATTCTGCCTCATCCGATATCGGCGGTGTTACAAAAAATGCTTTTGCAATACGGTTTCCGTTATAGAGCACTTTGCCGTATTTTTTTTGTACCGTTACCGCTTCTAATGCACGAAATACATAGTCTGTCGGATAGAGGATCTGTTCTAGCTCTCCTGCATCCCGTTTTTTCTCAATTTCTCCTAAGGTCAATGCCTGTTCTATGGAAAAATCTGCCACTCTTGTCCGTTTTAACGACTCCATACAACCACCACAGCCCAGTTTCAGACCAATATCGTGGCAAAGAGTACGGATATACGTTCCTTTCGAGCAATGTACCCGCATGGTCACACGTGGAAGTTCTATGTTCTCGATTTCAATCTCATAAATCTGAACCAGTCTGGGTTTACGCTCTACCTCGATCCCATTTCTTGCAAGGTCGCACAGTTTTTTTCCGTTGACCTTTAATGCAGAATACATCGGTGGTATCTGGTCATACTTGCCAATGAAGGACAAAATTGCACGTTTCACGTCTGCCTGTGTCAGCTGCGCGAGCACTGCTGCATCACCTTCCGCAGTCGTCTCACCGGTCACATCCTCGGTATCCGTCTCATAGCCAAGCTTCATCGTCGCACGGTAGCATTTATCTCCTTCGGTCAGAAGATCTACCAGCTTTGTCGCCTT
>USPJ01000120.1 GCA_900556645.1 uncultured Lachnospiraceae bacterium | reverse complement strand
CATTAAAATAGGAACCACACCTGTCCCCGTACAAAAATCCAGCACACGCTCTCCCTCAGAAGCCTTTGCAAACCACGATAGGAGCACTGCATCCACGCCATAGCAGAAACGTCCCGGATGCTGAATCAGCATTAACCCGTTGCGCTCTAAATCGTCTAATCTCTCACCTGGCTTAAGCTCACTTATCATTAAGCTTAGACCTTCCTTCCCTCTTGTCAAGCCTGTCTAAATCTTCAAGCTCCTTTAATTCCTTATCGGACAGCTGCGTTTTTTCCCTTCTCTTATGAGGACGGAATTTCAGCTGAGAAACCTTGTATTCACGAATTTCCTTCTCATCCTTATTTACGGTAACGATGACTTTTACTTCCTGGCGAAGCACACTTACACTTGAAACCTCTCCCTTTAGTCCGTCATCTGTCGTCACATAATCACCTACACTTGGAAGCTTACTGTTTAAATACTCGTATGTCTCCTCCTCGTTCTTTAAACAACACATCAATCGTCCGCAGACACCGGAAATTTTAACAGGATTTAAAGACAAATTTTGTTCCTTTGCCATCTTGATAGAAACTGGCGCAAATTCTGATAAATATGAATTACAGCACAATGGTCTTCCGCAGCTGCCAATTCCACCAATAATCTTTGCCTCATCACGCACACCAATCTGACGAAGTTCAATACGAGTACGAAATACCGATGCCAGATCCTTTACCAGTTCACGGAAATCGATTCTTCCGTCTGCGGTAAAATAGAACAACAGCTTGTTATTGTCAAAGGTATACTCCGCCTCCACCAATTTCATATCCAATTTATGTTTTGCGATTTTTTCCAGACAAATCCGAAAAGCCTCTTTTTCTTTTTCTTTATTTTTCTCTTCGGTTTTCTCATCTGCCTCTGTGGCAATACGAATTACCGATTTTAAGGGCTGTATCACCGTTTCCTCCGATACCTCCTTCGGTGCAATCATAACGGTACCAAACTCCACGCCTCTGGCTGTTTCCACAATAACATGGTTTCCTGTTTCTATTTTGAAATCCTTTGGATCAAAATAATAGATTTTTCCGGCTCTGCGGAATTTTACTCCTACTACTTTTATCATTTCTCTTAATTCTCCTTTATGGTAAGCAACAGCAGCTCTATGACCAAATCAAAGTTTACATTTGCCTTTAATCTGGTTTTTGCCTTTTCCAATGCCTGAAGGATTTCTTCAATTCCCTCATAGGAACTCTTGCTGGCACATTTTTTAATATCATAAACCTCATCCTTAAAAATCAGATGATTGATGTCCGCTGTCGCTTTATATAATAACACATCCCGATACCAAATCATCATAATATCGAAATAATCGTTAATTTCTAATTTGTATTCATTAATTTGTTTTACTGCTTCCATCATCTCATAGAGGTCAATATCCCCGAGACGACGAATCAACTGCAATGCTGCATTTTTTATCTCGTTAAAGGATTCAGAAGATGCAAGCTGAATGGCCCTTCCCACATTTCCCTGGGCAAACGCTGTACAGATATCTGCTTGATAATCCGGCACCTGATACTTCTGCATCAGATATTTTTTGATGATTTCATCCGGCACAACTTTGATGTTCAGTGTAATACATCTGGAGCGGATGGTCGGCAGAAATGCGTCCGCATTTATGGTCAACAACAATATTATCACATATGCTGGTGGTTCCTCTATGGTTTTTAACAATGCATTCTGTGCCTGTGTATTCATCTTCTCTGCTTCATCTATAATATAGATTTTGTAAGGACTGCTATATGGCTTAATCTCCACATCATCCTTTACCTGTCTGCGGAAATCATCTACAGATATGGTGTTTGGCTTCTCATGGGAAACATATATGATATCTGGCTGGTTTTTGCTCATTGCCTGTTTGCAGGAATGACATTCCATACAGCCATCTATTCCCTGTTTTTCACATTGCAATGCCATGGCAAAAGCCTCCGCCAGCATTTTTTTACCGGAATCCTCCGGTCCGTTCAAAATATAAGCATGGGAAACCTTTCCTGCTTTTATCGCATTCTGTAAATGTTCTTTTATCTGCTCGTGACCGATGATTTCTTCAAATCCTGCCATAAATTCTCCTTTACGTGGAGATATCGATGAGTAATCCCCGAATCTCTCCCACTTTATTTAATACACTGATGTTGTCTTTCTCTTCTTTTACCAGCTCTTCCGCCAGTTCATCTAAATTTTTATCTACCAGTCTCACAATTCCATAAACCCGGTGCCTTCCCCGACGGTCTAAGAAATTTTCTCTGGAAAATTTATGGGAGCGGTTTACCACCTCATTCATAAACTCTTTTACCAGAGAGCGGTATTTTTTCATGTCCCGCACATCCATATGCTCGGAAATTTTCTTGCCCTGTTTGTCAATCTCCTGCATTAACCCATTCAGCTTTTCCTGTAACTCTGTCTCTTCGATTTTACTGGTCAGCGTAAACTTAAAGTCCCCGTCTACCTGTTCCTTCGGTGCTGCCGATTCTACGGAAGACACTGGGGTCATTTCATTGATTTTCATATCCATATGCTCACCTCATTTTGGAGCTATCCCACATAGGATCTGATATAATCCATCAGCTCCTGCTTTGTCTCATCTAAGGTTTTGTTTACAAATCTTTTTTCAATACCGGCTTCTGCCAGCTTTTCTTCGGAAAAATCCACTTCATCTGCCAGAAATCTTCTGCACATTTCCGCATATTTCGGCTGTTCCTGAAGCTTCTCCCGGTTCAAAGCTCTCTGTAAACGAATCCCATCATCTACTTCTATATATATCGGCACTAAATGTTCTTCTCCGTAGTAAGCCTTTAATTTCTGATATGCCTCCACAGTCCCTATCATCAGATAGTTTCTGTGCTCCAAATCTATCTGTGCATCATCTGCGGTAAAATATTTCCAGATACCGTGTACCGTATTATATGCCCGCAATTCAATGATTTTTCCCGCTTCCTCCAGCTCTGCCACCTCTTCTTCGGTAACAAAGTGGTACTCTACGCCATTGGTCTCTCCCTCCCGGATAGGTCTGGTGGTATATGGAACAATAGAATCAAACTCCAATTCCTTTTTGAGCATTTGATATAAGGTATCTTTCCCTGATGAGCTTTTCCCCATCACACAAAATATTTTTCCCATGTTCTTTCCTCTGATTTCTCTTTTCTCCGCTCATCAGCCGATTATATTAAGTATAATATAGGTTTTAAAAAATGACAACGTTTATCCGCTCATTTGCTTTGCCCAGTAAGCCACAGAGGTTCAACTGCTTCTTCCGGCTTTCCTCCAATGCCTCCAACAGCTCCCTCTCGATTCGCTCTCCCGGCACCAACACCGGAATTCCCGGCGGATAGAGATACACATAGTCCGCCGCTGTCTCTCCCTCTGCCTCAGATAACAGCAGGCTCTTTTTTGGTTTTTCCTCTGCTTCAAAAACAGGACACACAACGTCTTTTTTTCCGTAAAGAGCCTCCATACTGCTTTTTACATCCTTGGGATGTCCCGGAGACATCTCTGTATCTATTTCCTTTAAGGCTTTTGCCAGTCTCCGGTAAGCCTCTTCTTCATCCATGATACTGGTCATTGCCAGTGCATAATAGGCAGATGCCATCTCCAGTTCCAACTGATATCTTTCCCGCAGGATACCGCTTAACTCTTCCCCGGAAATCCGGCTTTTTCCCGTATAGATTAAAAGCTTGGACATATCTACATCATAGGCTCCCTGACATAAAAGCTCTTCCTTTGTCAGAACCTGCAAATGCTTCAGGGATTTCATCTCCTCCCGGAACTCTTCCATCCGCATTTCATATGCCTCAAATAACTCTTTTCCCTTTGTCTTTAACAGGCGGTTGCAAAAATCCATGGATGACATCAGTACATAGGAAGGGGATGAGGTCTGATAAATGCTCAGATATTTCTGTACATTTTCCCGGTTTACTCTTCCGCTGCCAATGTGCAGCAAGGCACTCTGGGTCAATGCCGGCAGCGTCTTGTGCATACTCTGAATCACAATATCCGCTCCCATCTGCAAGGCACTTTTTGGGAATCCTTCCGAAAATCCCAAATGTGCTCCGTGGGCTTCATCCACTATCAGAGGGATTCCTTTTCCGTGAGCCAGCTCTGCAATTTTCCCAATATCCGAAACCACTCCGTCATAGGTGGGAGATGTAATCAATACCGCCTTTGCATCGGGATTTTCTTCCAGAGCTTTTTCTACCTCCTCCGGTGTAATGGCAGACTGTATTCCCTCATGGGTAATCTGCGGATATAGGTATGCTGCTGTTAACTCCCGCAAGAACACGGCATTGTAGACAGATTTGTGACTGTTTCTTGCCATCAGAATTTTGTCGCCTTTTTCGGTTGTGGCACTGATTGCCGCTAATATGCCTGCCGTACTTCCGTTTACCAGAAAAAAGCTTTCTTCGGCACCATAGAGCTTTGCCGTCCGCTGCTGTGCTTCCTTTAAAATTCCCTGGGCATGATGCAGATTATCAAAGCCTTCTATCTCTGTGATGTCCAGAGAAAAAGCATCCAGTTCCCCTTTTCCTTTCCGTTTATGTCCCGGCATGTGAAAAGGATACATCTCTGTTTTATCATAGCTCTTTAGTTTTTGGTCTAAATATTCCTGTGTCATTTTTTTCTCGCATTCTAAAAGATTCTGTGATATAGTTTAAACAATTCATGGATTTTACTAAGGAGGATTCTTATGGAGAACGCACTTGTTATTCTTTGCGGCGGTGAAAGCTCCCGCATAGGATCTGATAAAGCTCTGCTCCCTTTTGGAAACTGCTGCATGGTGGAATATCTCGTACATAAGTTTGAACCATACTTTTCTAAAATATATTTATCCGTAAAACAGAAAGGCATTTATTCTCACTTGAATCTGGATGTACTGGAAATTTCCGACATTTATCTAAATGCGGGACCCCTTGCAGGTGTGTTCAGTACCCTGTCGATGATTGATGAGGACAAAGCCTTTTATATGTCCATCGACACTCCTTTTTTTAATCCACAGTTGGCTTCTAAGCTGCTGGCGGAAAGTGAGTCTTACGATATCTGCACCATTCAGCGGGAAAACGAATCACCGGAAGAGGTACTTTCCG
>USPJ01000119.1 GCA_900556645.1 uncultured Lachnospiraceae bacterium | reverse complement strand
TAGATGCCTATCCTCAGATGAAGGTAGATGTACACAATCCAGACATCAAAATCCATGTGGAAATCCGAAATCAGATTAATATTTATTCCCAGGAGATTCCGGGACCGGGAGGAATGCCGGTGGGAACCAACGGAAAAGCCATGCTGTTGTTATCCGGCGGAATCGACAGCCCGGTGGCAGGTTACATGATTGCAAAACGTGGTGTAAAAATCGATGCCACTTATTTCCATGCACCGCCTTATACCAGTGAGCGTGCAAAACAGAAGGTAGTGGATTTGGCAAAATTAGTGGCGAAATATGCAGGTCCTATTGATTTGCATGTGGTTAACTTTACAGACATTCAGTTATATATCTATGAGAAATGTCCACATGACGAGCTGACCATCATCATGCGGCGTTATATGATGAAAATTGCAGAGCATTTCGCAAAGGAAAATAAGTGTCTGGGACTGATTACCGGAGAAAGTATCGGACAGGTGGCAAGCCAGACCATGCAGTCCTTAGCGGCAACCAATGAGGTGTGTACCCTTCCGGTTTACCGTCCTTTGATTGGAATGGACAAGCAGGAGATTGTAACCATCTCAGAAAAGATTGATACCTATGAGACTTCTATTCAGCCATTTGAGGATTGCTGCACCATCTTTGTGGCAAAGCATCCGGTGACAAAGCCGAATATCAATGTAATCAAATGTTCGGAGAAACGCTTAGAGGAAAAGATAGATGAACTGGTACAGACAGCCATAGAGACCACAGAGGTTTTACACATTCAATAAGGTGGAAATCCAATTATTCCCACAAAAAAAGAGGATGGTAACATCCTCTTTCAAAATCATTTGTATTATACAAGATAAGGTTTTAAGATTTCCATGATAGAATCGACTTCGTCTTCGGAAGTGGTGTGAATTGCCAAATCAATCGGTTTGGATAAATCCAAAGAGAAGATACCCATAATAGATTTTGCGTCAATCACATATCTTCCGGAAATCAAATCAAAATCAAATTCAAACTGTGTGATTGCATTTACGAATGATTTTACCTTATCAATGGAGTTTAAAGAAATTTGTACTGTTTTCATAGATAGACCTCCCTTGGTACTATTAGTGTTTGTTTAAGTGTAATCTTTTTAAGGAAAAAAGTCAACAGAGCGAAGGAAAAAGTATGAGAAAAGCAGCATTACACAATTTAGGATGCAAAGTAAATTCTTATGAGACAGAAGCCATGCAGCAGATGTTGGAGCAGGCAGGATACGAGATTGTACCTTTTCAGGAGCAGGCAGATGTCTATATTATCAATACCTGTTCCGTAACCAATATGGCAGACCGCAAGTCCCGCCAGATGATTCACCGGGCAAAAAAACAGAATTCCCAAGCGGTAATTGTGGCGGCGGGCTGTTATGTGCAGACTGCCGCAGAGCGGGGAGCGGTGGATGAAACCATTGATATTATTATCGGAAATAACAAAAAACATGAGCTGATACAGCAGTTGGAAGAATATTTTTCAAAGCAGCAAAAAGTAAAAGCCATGATAGATATCAATGATGCAGGGGAAGCGTACGAAGAGCTTTCCTTAAATCGGACCGCAGAGCACACACGGGCATTTATCAAGGTGCAGGACGGATGTAATCAGTTTTGCAGCTACTGTATTATTCCTTATGCAAGGGGAAGGGTGCGAAGCCGGAAACGGGAAGATGTGTTAAAAGAGATAAGACAGCTTGCAGAGAACGGCTATCAGGAAGTAGTGCTTACAGGAATCCATCTCAGCTCCTACGGAGTGGATATTGGGGATTCTCTGTTGCATTTAATTGAGGAAGTCCATAGGATTGAGGGCATAGCCAGAATCCGTCTGGGGTCTTTGGAACCGAAGATTGTAACTGAAGAGTTTGCAAAACGGTTGGCAGAGTTGCCCAAAATCTGCCCTCATTTCCATCTGTCTTTGCAAAGCGGCTGCGATGCCACCTTGCGGCGGATGAACCGGAAATATAATACAGCGGAATATCAAAAGGGTTGTGAACTTTTAAGAAAATATTTTGACCATCCGGCAATTACCACGGATGTGATTGTGGGATTCCCACAGGAAAGTGAAGAAGAATTTTTGCAGACGAAAAAATATCTGGAAGAGATTCATTTTTATGAGATGCATATCTTTAAATATTCCAAAAGAGAAGGTACAAAGGCCGCAAAAATGCCGGGGCAGATACCGGAAACGGTGAAAACCGAAAGAAGTAATGAGCTTTTAGAGCTGGAGAAAAAGATGTCCCGGGAGTTCAGAGAGTACTATCTGGGAAAAGAGACAGAGGTGCTTTTAGAGGAAGAGACTGTCATTGACGGAGTCACCTATTATGTGGGATTTACCAAGGAATATGTGAAGGTAGCGGTAAAATCAGAGAAGAATTTATCCAATCAGTTGGTAAAGGGCAGAATAGAAAGAGCATTGACAGAGCAAGTATATCTTATGGTTGAATTTTAACAGGGGATATATTAAAATAATGAGTGACAGACATGGGAACGAAAGAGCAATAAGGACGTGAAAAAATGCAGGATTTAAACAATACTCAATACTTCAAAGTACAGAAAGAACCACAGATGAAGGTCAAGGATGTCATCAAACTGGTATATCATGCACTATCCGAGAAAGGATACAATCCGGTAAACCAGATGGTAGGTTATATTATGTCGGGAGATCCTACTTATATTACCAGTCATCGGAATGCCAGAAGCCTGATTATGAAAGTGGAACGTGACGAGCTGGTAGAAGAGCTTCTCAAGGAATATATCAACAACCATTCGTGGGAATAGGGACGGAGGAACTATGAGAAGTATCGGACTGGATTACGGTTCGAAGACCGTAGGGGTGGCGGTAAGCGACCCACTTGGAATTACGGCACAGGGAATCGAGATTATCCGAAGAGAGTCTCCCAAGAAACTGCGGAGGACTCTGGCGAGAATTGAAGAACTGATTGCAGAATATGAGGTGACAGAGATTGTTTTGGGATATCCAAGGAATATGAATCACACGGAGGGCGAGAGGTGTCAGAAGACCTTGGAATTTAAGGAAATGTTGGAGAGAAGAACCGGACTGCCGGTAACTCTATGGGATGAACGGCTGACAACAGTGTCCGCAGAGCATGCAATGATGGAAGGCGGTATCCGCAGAGAAGACAGGAAGAATCATGTGGATAAGCTGGCAGCAGTTTTTATTTTGCAGGGATATCTGGATGCACAGCTTTTTCAGAAAGAAGAGAATAAGAAAGAATAGAATAGGGAAAAATAATGGAGACAGTACAATTTTTTGACGAAGAGTCAAACACTTACATAGATTTCTATGTATTGGAACAGACGAGAATCAGTAATGTAGATTATCTGTTAGTTACAGTAGATGAGACAGGGGACACAGACGCATTGATTTTAAAGGATATATCACAGAGTCAGGATGCAGACGCCCTGTATGAGATTGTAGAAGAGGAAGCAGAGCTGAACGCAGTGGCAAAGGTGTTTTCAGAGCTGATTGGCGATGAAGCCAGCTTAGAATTTTAATTGGACTTTAACAGGCAGGTGAAAATATGAACCAGAACGATTGGAAGAGCCTTTTGCGTGAAAAGGGTCTCAAGGCAACAAACCAGAGAATTTTGATTCTGGAAGCTTTGGCGGATAGTGAGGACAGGCATCTGACTGTGGAAGAAATATATGATAGCATCAAGGCGGAATTTCCGGGTATCGGATTGGCTACGGTCTATCGGAACATACAATTGCTATTGAGCCTTAATTTGATTGAGAGTATCAGTTTTGGTGACGGATGCACACGTTATGAGATTGGAAAACTGGAAGCAGATGTGGAGCAGCACCGTCATCATCATTTAGTGTGTAAAGAATGCAAAAAAGTCATTTCTTTTCGGGATGATTTATTGGAAGAATTAGAACAAAAGATCTATGATACGGTATCTTTTCAAGTGATAGATCATGAAGTTAAGCTCTATGGCTATTGTAAAGACTGTTTGAAGAAACGGAATAAAAAATAGCATGGAGGAATTATGTTGAAAAAAAAGAAAAACTCAAAATTGAAAATCATTCCATTGGGAGGATTGGAACAGATTGGAATGAACATTACTGCCTTTGAATATGAAGACAGTATTATTGTGGTGGACTGCGGTTTGTCATTTCCTGAAGATGATATGCTGGGAATTGATTTGGTTATCCCGGATATCACATATTTAAAGGAAAATATTGATAAAGTAAAAGGCTTTTTTATTACTCATGGACATGAGGATCACATTGGAGCAATCCCATATGTTTTAAAGGAAATCAATGTGCCAATCTATGCCACAAAGCTGACTTTAGGTATTATCGAGCATAAGCTGCGTGAGCACAATATGCTGACCAAGGTAAAACGCAAGGTGGTAAAATACGGACAGCACATTAATCTGGGCTGTTTCCGTGTGGAATTCATCAAGACAAATCACAGTATTCAGGATGCGGCAGCTCTTGCTATCTATTCTCCGGCAGGTATTGTGGTGCACACCGGAGACTTTAAGGTGGATTATACGCCGGTATTCGGTGATGCCATCGACTTACAGAGATTTGGTGAGATTGGAAAAAAAGGTGTGCTGGCGTTGATGTGTGACAGTACCAATGCAGAGCGTCCGGGCTTTACCATGTCAGAGAAGACCGTGGGTACTACCTTTGACAATATCTTTTCCGAGCATAAGAATACCCGTATTATCATTGCCACCTTTGCATCCAACGTGGACCGTGTGCAGCAGATTATCAATTCCGCAGAAAAATTTGGCAGAAAAGTAGCGGTGGAAGGAAGAAGTATGGTAAATATCATTTCTACCGCATCTGAATTGGGATATTTGAAAATACCGGAGAACACATTGGTGGAGACAGAGCAGCTTCGCAATTACCCGGATGAAAAGACAGTTCTGATTACCACGGGAAGTCAGGGAGAATCCATGGCTGCCTTGTCCCGTATGGCAAATGGAACCCATAAGAAGATTACCATTAAACCAAAGGATACCATTATTTTCAGTTCTAACCCGATACCGGGAAATGAGAAAGCGGTTTCCCATGTTATCAATGAACTGTTCCAGAAGGGAGCAGATGTTATCTTCCAGGATGCCCATGTATCCGGTCATGC
>USPJ01000118.1 GCA_900556645.1 uncultured Lachnospiraceae bacterium | reverse complement strand
CGTAAATTATATTCAATATTAAATTAATTAGCCTCATGCCATTCCCATATATATAAAAACAGGATGCCCTTTCAGACATCCTGCAATTTTACATATTTCTATAATTCGCAATTATTTACAGTTCTCGGGAATGGAATCACATCACGGATATTGCTCATTCCGGTGAGATACATCACGCAGCGTTCAAAGCCCAGACCGAATCCGGCATGACGAGCAGAACCATATTTCCGAAGGTCTAAATAGAAATCATAATCCTCCTCATTCAGACCCAGCTCTTTGATTCTTGCCAACAGCTTGTCATAGTCATCTTCCCTCTGGCTTCCTCCGATAATCTCGCCGATTCCCGGTACCAGACAGTCCATAGCTGCAACAGTTTTTCCATCCTCATTCAATTTCATATAGAATGCTTTGATTTCCTTTGGATAATCCGTTACAAAGACCGGACGTTTGAATACTTCCTCTGTCAGATAACGCTCATGCTCTGTCTGCAAGTCACATCCCCAGGAAACCTTGTATTCAAAATTGTCGTTATTTTTCTCCAAAATCTCGATGGCCTCTGTATAAGTGACATGTCCGAAATCGGAGTTTAACACATGATTTAAACGCTCCAACAGACCTTTATCCACAAAGCTGTTAAAGAAATTCATTTCCTCCGGTGCGTTCTCCAATACATAGCGGATAATATATTTCAGCATACTCTCTGCCAACATCATATCATCTTTTAAATCCGCAAAGGCAATCTCCGGCTCAATCATCCAGAACTCCGCCGCATGACGGGTGGTGTTGGAATTCTCCGCACGGAAGGTCGGTCCAAAGGTATAGATATTCTTAAATGCCATGGCATAGGTCTCACCGTTCAACTGACCGCTTACCGTTAAGTTTGTCGGCTTGTTAAAGAAATCTTTGCCATAATCCACCTGTCCCTCTTCGTTCTTCGGTACATTCTCCAAATCTAATGTGGTAACCTTGAACATCTCTCCGGCACCCTCGCAGTCACTGCCTGTAATCAGCGGAGTGTGTACATACACAAAATCTCTCTCTTGGAAAAATTTGTGGATTGCATAGGCAATCAAAGAACGTACTCTGAAAACTGCCTCAAAGGTATTGGTTCTCGGACGCAGATGAGAAATGGTCCGCAGATACTCAAAGCTGTGTCTCTTTTTCTGAAGCGGGTAATCCGGTGCAGACTCTCCCTCTATCAGAACCTCCTCTGCCTGAATCTCAAAAGGCTGCTTTGCCTGTGGTGTTGCAACTAATTTTCCCTTTACGATAATGGCAGCTCCCACATTCAGTTTCTCCACCTCTGCAAAATTCTCCAACACATCGGAGTATACCACCTGCAATGGCTCAAAAAACGTTCCGTCATTTACTACAATAAATCCAAAATTCTTGGAGCTTCGGATGCTTCGCACCCATCCACCAACGGTTATGGTCTGCTCGATAAAATCTTCCTGTCTGCGATACAAATCGCGAATATTAACCAGTTCCATATCTAAATCCCCTTACCTTCTTTTATTCTTCCCCAGAAGTATCTTCTGTTGCATCCTCTGTGGTATCTGCATTTGTTTCTGCATCTGTATCTTCCAGTTCAGCAGAATCCACATATTTGATTTTTACCTTATCTATCAGCTTATCTTTTGCTTCCTGTTGTCTCAGGATATATCTCCAACATCTCTTTTTTTGTATCAAATCCTAAGCTGTCCATCATCTTGGTCACAAAAGAATCGTAATCATCACCTTTGGCTTTGATTCCCTCTTTTTCAGCAACCGCTTCCCATACCAAATCACTCTTGATATAATCCGGCATCAATTCATCAATCTCTTCATTGAATTCATCCTCAGTCATTCCATAGTTGTCGGATAAGAAATCTTTAAATTCCATATTCTGATCTTTTGCCAGACCTTTATAGTAGGATTTCAGTTCTTCGGTACGCTCTTTCATTAAATCATCTGGAATGTCTTTTATCTCAGAAGTTTCTTTTAACTTCTCTGTTAAAGCTTCTCCCACAACGGCATCTCTGTTACCCTCCAGATATTCTTCAATATAATCCTTCAGCTCATCCACGGTATTTACACCATAATACGTACTATAATTCTCTTTGACATAGTCATCGGTAATGGTGTCATAGGTCGGGTAAGATTCACTCTGAATGGAGTTCACGGTTACATGGAACACCACTTCCTGACCTGCCAAATCGCTGTTGCCGTAATCTTCCGGGAAGGTCAAATTCAAGTCTTTTTCTTCTCCTACGCCCACTCCGATTAATCCTTCCTCGAATCCTTCAATGAAAGTGCCGGAACCAATCTCCAGATTATAGCCCTCTGCGGAACCTCCGTCAAAGGCTTCCCCATCCTTGGTTCCTTCATAATCGATATTTGCAATATCACCGTCAGCTACTACGGTTTTGCTTTCATCTGTCGTATACTCCGGTACACTGAGGAAGTAAGCTTCCATCATCTCCTGTACACTGCTGTCTGTCACTTCATAAACCTTATCTACCTCTACCTCCAGCTTGTCGTAATCTCCCAGTTTGACTAATTCACTTGCCTTGGTACTTCCGCATCCGAATAAGGTTACTGCTGTACACATACACAAGAAAAATGCCATGATTTTTTTTCTCATAATTCTTTCCTTTCTCTTTGACAATCAATATGCCTTCATAAGTATTAAAGATACCATATTTCCGACGGAAATAAAAGAGTCTTACCTTAAATTTAACAAAGATTTCTCATATTGCTTTTTCTGAAAATCAATGATACAATGTAATTCGTATGTAAGAAAAGGGAGGTATCTATCGTGAACGCACTTACAATTGTATTAATCGTTATTGCGGTTGCTCTTTTAGCCTTTACCATTGCCATGTATTTCATGGGTAAGAAGGCACAGAAGCGTCAGGAAGAACAGAACGAACAGTTAGCCGCTACGGCACAGACGGTATCAATGTTAATCATAGACAAGAAACGTATGAGATTAAAGGATTCCGGTTTACCAACTATCGTACTCGAACAGTCAAATGCACTGCTCCGTAACTCCAAGGTGCCGATTGTAAAAGCCAAAATCGGACCAAAGGTTATGACCTTTATCTGCGACGCTTCTATCTATGACAACATTCCGGTAAAAAAAGAGGTAAAGGCTGTGGTAAGCGGACTTTATATCACGGAAGTAAAAGGACTTCGTGGTCCTTTGGAACCTCAGGAAAAAAAGAAAAAGGGCTTATTTAAACGCAACAAATAAAGACAAGCTGCTTTGAAGTTTTCTTCACAGCAGCTTGTTTTTTATTCATATCTCAGCATTTCATCCATGTTTCCATGGAGCTTGTCCAGATAGGATTTCATTTCTTCCTTCAATTCATCATTTCGCAGTGCAAATTCAATATTGGCCTGCAAAAATCCGGTCTTGCTTCCCACATCATAGCGATGTCCTTTAAAATCATAAGCATATACGGTCTGATCCTTCGCCAGACGTTTCAAGGCATCTGTCAACTGGATTTCTCCGCCACATCCTGCTCCCTGAGTTTCCAGATACTCAAAAATTTCCGGTGTAATAATATATCTTCCCAAAACCGCTACTTCGGAAGGAGCTTTCTCTACCGGAGGCTTCTCCACCATATCCTTTACCTGATAAAGCCGCTCTTTCACCGGAACACCATCGATGATCCCGTATTTATTTACCATTTCCCTGGGAACGGTCTGAACTCCCAGTATACTGGATTGATACTTGTCGAATTGCTCCATCATCTGTCCGATACAAGGCTGTTTGGATACCACCACATCATCTCCCAGCAAAACCGCAAAAGGCTCATTTCCGATAAACTGTTTTGCCACCAGAACTGCGTGTCCCAGTCCTCTCGGTTCTTTCTGACGGATATAATGGACATTTGCCATATCCGCAATCTCCCGAACCATTTTTAGAGATTCCCCTTTTCCGCTTCTCTCCAATTCCAGTTCCAATTCGATAGAACGGTCAAAGTGATCCTCTATGGAACGTTTGCTTCTTCCTGTAATAATAATAATATCTTCAATTCCTGCTGCTACCGCTTCTTCAATAATGTACTGAATCGTCGGCTTATCCACGATTGGCAGCATTTCCTTGGGCTGTGCCTTGGTTGCAGGCAAAAATCTGGTTCCCAGCCCTGCTGCCGGAATAATTGCTTTGCGTACCCTCATTTCTTCTCCTCCTACGACTGTAAAGTAAAATTCTTTGCCTCTTTGGATTGAATGTTCATTTGGATTCTGCAAGCTGCCAAATGCTCGTAATTTGCCTCCAAATCATACCGGACATCCACATGGATATTGTCCTCCGACTCTTCAATGTGTATCTCCTCCGCATCAATTCCAATCAGAAGCATTCCATATGGAGTCTCATAATAAGTAACATTCTTTTTGTCCTTTTCAAAAACCATATGGACATTTGCCACTCCTTTTTTGGTAATATCCAGATAATCCTCTGACATCTTTATCAGATTTTTGGTGGTTCCCTCAAACCCCTCCATTACCTCTTCATATACTACATAATGTTTTCCGTTTTTCTTATAATAGCTTCCCGCAGTTACAATCTGGATGGGCTCCGCATCCATATCCTGTGCAAACTGCAAACCGCTGATTGTCAGCAATACATCTTTTGTCATCTTAATACTCCTCTATCGGAATCAACTGGGTACTCTCAATATCATAAGGCAGAATAGAATTTGCAAACTGCTTAAATTTGTCCGCTGCATCGCTGACATAGAACTGATATTTCAGCTCTCCCTCTCTGTGTTCTCCGTCATTTATAATTTGGTGTTCTTCCAACAGCCGCTTTAACTCTACGGCAGTCTCATAGGCAGGGTTTACCAGATTTACGGAATCCCCCATAATCTCTCTTACCGCAGAACGCAACAGCGGATAATGGGTACATCCCAGAATCAACGTATCGATATCCGACTGCTTAAAAGGTTCCAGATATCGGTTGGCAACCGCTATCGTTACAGGGTCTTTAATCCACCCTTCCTCCACCAACGGTACAAACAGAGGACAGGCTTTTCCGATTACCTGTGCCTGTCGGTTTTCTTTATGTATGGTTTCGGTATAGATTTCACTTTTAATGGTACCTTCCGTACCGATAACCCCGATTTTTCCATTCTTAGTACTGAGGGCTGCCACCTTCGCTCCCGGCTTTAC
>USPJ01000117.1 GCA_900556645.1 uncultured Lachnospiraceae bacterium | reverse complement strand
TTCAAATGTATTTAAAAACTCCTGCTCTCGCCGGCGTTCTTCTTCTCTCTTCTGCTCTTTTTCCCTCTTGTATTCCTGCTCCTGCTTATAGCGTCTGATGATTTCCTCGCTTTTGGCTGTGGAAATATCCTCCTCTCTGGAGGGCTGGTTTTTTCCCGTCATATTTACGCTATTGATATTATTCAGCAGACTGTCCAAGTAATCCTCTGTATTACTCACCCGGCTCTCACCTCTCTTAATACTTATTAAGGGATGTGATTAAACAATCACACCCCTCTTAAATTCCTTTTTGTTCTTTTGAACCACTATCTTGACTTGTCAATCAAGTCATCAATCGCTCCTACCAACAAACCAATCTCTGGTTTGGTAAGCTGAGCATCTGCTCCAAGGGCTTCGCCTTTTCTTCTCATTTCATCATTTACAAGGGAGGAGAAAATGATAAGCGGTATCGCTTTTAATTCCTCATCCTCTTTTACAAGCTTCGTAAGACGATGACCATCCATCAAAGGCATCTCGATATCGGTAATAATACAATGTACCTTATCTCTTGCAGTTCCCTCTTTTTTATACTGTATCAGCTTATCCCATGCTTCCTGTCCGTTCATGGTAATAATCAGATTGGTATATCCTGCCTTCTTCAAACATTCTGTAATCAACTTACTCAGTAATGGAGAATCCTCTGCAATCAGAATCGGTGAGTCACATCTCTCACGTTCGCCCATATTGTCAATGGCAGATACCTTTAATCCTGTTTCAGGGCTGATGTCCGTTACAATTTTCTCAAAGTCAAGGATAATGACTAACTTCTCTTCTATCTTGATAACTCCGGTTGATACTCCGTTATTCTCCGTATTAATGGTGGAATCCGGTTTGATAATATCCGCCCACGAAACCCTATGGATTCCGATTACTTCATCCACATGAAAAGCGACATTCAGTTTGTTAAAGTTTGTAATGATAAACAGCCCTTTATTCTCAATGGTACTGTCCAGTCCAAGACAATTTTTCAGATTGATAACCGTAATCATTGTATCGCGAGGCATAAAAATTCCTTCTACGCTGGCATCTGCATTTGGAATCGGCGTTACCGGCTGATACGTCAAAAGTTCACGAATTTTTGCTACGTTAATTCCATAATGATTATTCCCCAATTTAAATTCCAATACTTCCAGCTCGTTTGTTCCGTTCTCTAAAAGAATATTCGTATCCATATCCATTCTCCTCCTGAGTCGCTTGCTTATTACAGTTATTATAACAAACATTCAAATTGTTTGCACGATTTTTTCAAAAAAAACTCATCTTTTTTCGAATTTTTCACTCTTTTAGCAATTATTGCAGTTTTACTGTATTTGTTTTCCCCGATGTAACCGCCTTTAAATCCAATGTGGTGATTCCCTGTGCGTTTTCTGCCGGCACTTCAAAAAGCAGTACACAGTCTGTTCCTGTGCTATTTACCGTACCCTGATAGGTTCCCAAATCATTGAGAAGGATGCTGGTCTGGGCTCCTACTGCTTTTCCCCCGTTTATGCTCAGCCGATAGTTCAGCTTCTTTGCCATCATATCACAGAAAACATCTCCTCCTGCGGATTCCAGATTTATATGTATTACCACATAGGTCTTTCCCGACGATGCATTCATGGAAAAATAATTCGCTTCCACATAAGAATCTGTCACATCATATCCTGCATATGCGGCAGTCAGACCGGATTCCAAGCCCAATGCCTGTTCCATGGTCACAGCCTGTTCCTGGGGAGCAGTCGTTACTTCATTTCCGGTATTTTCTGTATTATCCGAACTCTGGGTCTGTGTATCCTCCGTCTGTTCCGGTTTCTTTTCTTCCTCATCCTCTTCTATTTCCAAGTCCTGTGGCTCCAGATAGATTAACCCTTCCGCCTGTCTGCCATTGTGCTTTGTCAACACATGAGCCGCATAGCTGGCAATCTTATTCTGCTCTTCCTCAGTCAGATTGTATGGCTTCTCTCCACAGCCTGCCAGCAACATTAAAATGCTGCACATTAACATGCACAAAAAGCATTTCTTTTGTCTCATACCAGTCTCCTTAAATCGTCTTTCATCTACGTTTTATGCTAACAGATTTTCCCTTATATATCAACTGTTATTTGAATTGGTGTCCAATTCAAACCAGAATTCCACCCCGTTTTCGTGATTGCATACACCGCATTCCCTGTGGAAGGATTCCTGTATTGCCTTTACAATGGATAAACCGATTCCGCTTCCGCCGTATTCCCGGGTTCTGGCTTTGTCCACCTTATAAAACTTGTCCCAGATATTTTCAATATCTTCTTCTGGAATCTTTTTACCGGTATTGAAAACACTGACCCTGACACAGTTACCACTTTCTGTATATTTAATATCAATATGACATTCTCCGTCGATTTCCTCCACATGATGAATAGCATTGCTCAGATAGTTCATCAAAACCTCCTCCACCTTAAATTCATCTGCCCACACATAAATCGGCTCCGTAGGATAGGTAACAATTGCTTCCTTTTGTTTTAACAAAATTGCAGCATTATTTACCACTCCGTTTAAAAGCTCCGTGAGATTAAAGCGTTCCATGCAGACTGCATCCTGTCCCGACTCAAGCTGATTCAGAGTCAAAAAGCCGGATAGAGCGGTGGTGGGAAAAAGTCAGGGCAATAGCAGAAAAGATAAAATGTACATTTGCCCGGTTCTGTGATAAGATAAGAGCATTAAAATTCTCTGCTCTCTTCGTCATCATTGATACATTCCTGTAATCCTTCTGCATATCCTTGAATCAAAGCAAGAGGTGTCTTTAATTCGTGGGATACATTAGAAAGAAATTCCCTCCGGGTGGCATCTATCTCTTCTTTTTGTTCAATATCTTTTTTCAGTTCATTGTTGGCACTTTTTAACTCAGAAATGGTTCGCTCCAGTGTTTCAGACAGAGTATTCATATGCTCCCCCAGCTCATCCAGTTCATTTGGCCGTTCCGCCGGTCTGTATTTGGCTTCAAAATCCAAATCCGTCATCCGCTTGGAAATTTTGGTAAGCTGTAACAGGGGACCTGTAATCCTGCGACTGACAAAAACTGCTATTACCGCACTGAGTATTACTGCAATACTTCCCACATACGCCAGAAATTCATTCGCCATGGTAACACTCTCTTTGATAC
Organism: uncultured Lachnospiraceae bacterium; assembly: GCA_900556645.1. Next base: position 2,056 of record USPJ01000117.1, on the reverse strand, counting down.
TCTCCAATGCCGTCCTCATAAAAATCAGATTTCCATCCGTAAGGGTTCCCCAAAGCACCAGATAATCCCCTTCCATCCGTTCATCTGTCTGTTTTTCTATAATGTAATTGTCTGTAGTTTTAATTACCTCTGTATTTTCTTCCTCCATACCGCTGTAAAGAGCATTGTAAAACTGTATTTTTAATTTGTCACTGCTGCCGGTGGAGGAACGCAGCACCTGTGCATCGGGACTCAGCACCAGAATCGAAATATTTCCATTGGAACAGATTTTTTCAAAGGTAATGTCAAACTCATCACTTTCAAAAATATCTTTTTCAATGGCGTGATCAATCATTCGGAATCCCTCCAGCAGAGCCTTCTGCTTATTGGCTGTATAAAAAGACTCTAAAAAGGTACTATTCAAAAACCAGCACAATAATACTGTGCCGGTAATTAATCCAATCATGGTATATGCTATATGCTTTGTAATCGAATATTTCTTCTTCATCGCAGTTTCCTATTTTTCCAACTTGTAACCCATTCCCCAAATGGTCTTGATGTACTCACCTTTATTCCCCAGCTTGCTTCGCAGCTTTTTCACATGGGTATCAATGGTTCTGGCATCCCCAAAATAATCATAATTCCATACATGATTCAGTATTTTTTCTCTGGCCAGAGCAATTCCTGCATTTTCCACAAAATAGGTCAGCAGTTCAAATTCTTTGAAGCTCAGCTCCACCGGCTGTCCGTCCACTTTTACCTGATGGGCTGCCTTATCTATTACAATTCCTTCAAATTCTATGATTTCTTCCACATTCAGCTTATTGGATCGACGTAAAATTGCTTCTACCCTCGCCACCAGAATTTTGGGACTGAAAGGCTTGGAAATATACTCGTCCACCCCAAGTTCAAAGCCTAACAATTCATCATTTTCGTCACCTTTTGCAGTTAACATAATAATTGGCACCTTGGAATTTTCCCGAATCTCCCGGCACACATCCCATCCGTTGATTTTGGGCATCATCACATCCAAAATCACAAGTGCAATCTCTTTCTCCCCGTAAAAGACATCTAATGCTTCCTCGCCGTCTGCCGCCTCCAGCACTTCAAAATTCTGCTTTGTCAGAAAATCCCGCACCAGCTTTCGCATACGGCTCTCATCATCCACTACTAATATCTTTAATCGCTCCATGAAACAGCCTCCTGATTCTCTCTTCATTCTTGTTCTTATTATAGCCAATAAATATGTTAAAACTGTGAAACTACTGCTGTTCCAATTCTTTTACTGCCGCTTCCCGTTCCTCTAACTCCTGCTCCCACGCAGAATACTTGTCAAGCAGCTTGTTTTCGTAATTGAGGATATTGACATTGTCTGCTGTGGATGCCAAAAACATCATGGTAATTACGGAAATTGCCAAAATCAAGGTTGTGGTCATAAACAGCCTACACCGGGACTTATAATCTACGTTCCGTTCCTGCCGCTCTTTCTTTGACTTCTCCGCTTTTTTCTTTTTGGGCTCTTCATTTCCCGCCTTGCTCTTCTTTTCTTCTTTTTTACGAATAATTGGAATGTCTTTTATGTCACTGTTTTGAATTGCTGGTATTCTCAGCAGATATTCTCGCAGTTCATTTAAAAAGCAGTATCCTACCGGTGTCTCGAATAGCCCCTGAGTTACCAGATTGTCATACACCTGAAATACCATTTCGGGATTCTCCATATCCGTTTTTGTCTTAATATAACGGATTCCCTCCAGTTCCCGTTCTGCCAGTTCCGCCTCTTCCTTTGTCTCAAAAAGAAATCCACCTGTCTCGTATGTGTCTTTTAATCCTGTCATTGCCCTCTCCTCTGTATCTTCATCCTTCTTTATTTCGGAAATTTTCTTCTGTTTTTAGTATAAAAAATCGCCTCAACACCAGAACGCTCAATCAAATTTCTAAGTTCATTTTCAGGCAAAGATTTATCCAAAGGAACAACTATACCAGTACCACACGCAATCGCCAAATATGCAATCTCCCATTCATACCTATTCTCACCAATAACAGCAATTCGTTTTCCCTTAAGTCCCATATTAATAAG
>USPJ01000116.1 GCA_900556645.1 uncultured Lachnospiraceae bacterium | reverse complement strand
GGAAAGGTGGCTCTCGCCACACCGGACAGGCGGCTCCGCCGCAACGTAATATTCATTTTCCGTAGAAAAAGGGACAGTCTTAGGCTTGCTGGGAGCAAACGGAGCAGGAAAAAGTACAAGTATGGAATGCATTCTGGGTACGGAAAAACGGGATTCCGGGGAAGTGAGGATATTGGGACAGGACCCGGTAAAACATCGCAGAGATTTATTCCAAAACATCGGGGTTCAATTTCAAGGCTCCGCTTATCAGAGGGAAATACGGGTGGATGAACTGTGTCAGGAAACGGAGTGTCTCTATAAAAATCCCTTGGATTGGAGAGAACTGTTAAAAAGATTTGGAATCATTCACAAAGAAAAGAGCATGGTAAAGGATTTGTCGGGAGGGGAAAGGCAGAGGTTGTTTGTGGCATTGGCGTTGATACCCCGTCCGAAGCTGGTGTTTTTAGATGAACTTACAACGGGATTGGATACGAGAGCAAGACGGGAGGTTTGGAAGATTCTCAAAGAATTAAAGGAAGAAGGACTTACAATCATTCTTACCTCTCACTTTATGGACGAAGTGGAAATACTGTGTGACCGAATCATTATTTTGAGAAAGGGAAAAACTGTATTTCAGGGAACCGTGGCGGAGGCAAAGGAAAACAGCCATTGCGAAAAAATGGAAGAGGCTTATCTGTATTATGCAGGGGAAGGAGAAGAGGATGAAGACATTTGGTAAAATGCTGAAACTGGAAGGAAGGTTATCTGTAAGGGATATGAATATGCTGATATTTGCAGAATTGATGCCCTTGGTAATCTTAATATTGATAGGTATAATTTATGGAAAAAAGGAAGCTTTTCCGGGAGCGGATTATACCTTTTTGGAGCAATCCTTTGGCGGTCTATGCAGCATTGCAATCTGTGCCAGAGGATTTATGGGCTTACCCCTTGTAATTTCCGAATATCGAGAGAAAAAGATACTAAAAAAATTTCAGGTAACACCGGTCAGTCCGCTTATGCTATTATTGGTACATATAACCATCTATGCAATCTATGGGGCAGTTTCTGTTCTTAGTTTGTGGATAGTGGCAAAAATCTTTTGGGGATTCGGTATAAAAGGCTCTCTGGGGATTTTTCTGCTGGGATGGCTGTTGGTACTGGTTCCGATGCTGAGTATCGGTATGATGGTAGGCGGAATTGCAAAAAACAGCAAGTCGGCATCTATAATTGCTTCGGTGCTATACTTTCCCATGTTGGTATTTTCCGGTGCAACATTACCCTATGAAGTTATGCCGGGAGCAATGCAAAAGATTGTGAATGTTCTGCCGCTTACTCAGGGAATTAAAATCTTAAAAGCAGGAGTTTTAGGTTTGCCTTTGGAAAAGGTGAGCGTTTCCATCCTTATAATGATAGCAATTACCGTGGTCTGTGGAGGATGTGCGGTAAAATGGTTTCGATGGGAATAGAGACAGGTCAGGAGGAAGTTATGCAGGAACAAATTATTGCAGTGCAAAAAATGCAGGAATATATTGAAGAACATCTGCAAGAAGAAATTACACTGGCAGATTTGGCAGGGGTGTCGCTGTTTTCACCGTGGCATTCCTATCGGCTTTTCAAAGAATATACAGGATTGACGCCGGCAGATTACATTCGGCGAATGAAATTATCCCAGTCAGCCCTTTGTTTAAGAGATGAAAAGGTTTCGGTAACAGAAATGGCATTCGCCATGGGATTTCAGAGTGTGGAAGGCTACCAGAGGGCATTCAAAAAGGAATTTGGGTGCAATCCGAAGGAATATGCACGCCATCCGGTGCCAATCTATCTCTTTATTCCTTACGGCGTGATTTATAATGAGATTCGCAGAACCCATAAAAGAATAGAGGAGGAGAGTAACGTGTTTGTGCAGATTATTCGGAAACCGGAGCGGAAAGTAATCATCAAAAGAGGAATAAAAGCCGCCGATTATTTTGAATATTGTCAGGAGGTGGGATGTGAGATATGGGGACTTCTTACCAGCATGCATTCCATCAGCGGAGAACCTATCTGTATGTGGCTCCCTGAAAAATACAGAACACCGGGAAGCAGTGAATATGTGCAGGGAGTAGAAGTGGATTTGGAGGACGCCCAAAATATACCGGAAGGATTTGACGTTTTTACGCTGCCGGAGGCAGACTATATGATGTTTCAGGGAGAACCCTTTGAAGAGATGGAGTATTGTGCCGCCATTGAAGGAGTACAGGAAGCCATAAAACGCTTTGATCCAAGGACAAGAGGCTACCGATGGGATGACGAAAATCCCAGAATACAGTTGGAACCTGTGGGAGGCAGAGGATATATAGAAATGGTGCCGGTTTGTCCCATAAAAAGCTAAAAAAAGGAGGTTTGAATATCCGGTATATCTGTGGTAAAATAAACCATTATGAAGATACAGGATACAGATATTTACAGACTAAAATATTTTACCTACGGTAAAGCCTTTACCGGAAGTGCGGAGAAAATGCGTTACCGCATTATTCGAGAAAAGGACGGAGATCAGGAAAAGCTTCAGACAGCCGTCTATCCGCAGCCTTATTGTTGGGAGGAGACTGCGGAGGATAAAAAGCAGATAAGAGAATTTGAATTCAGCGAAGAGGGGAGAACTGCCATGATAGAATGGCTGAACCAAAAGCTGGAAGAATTCATATAGATAAGGGTAAGATAACTAAGGAGGAGTACATATGGTTACATTATTGGCAAAGATTTTCATCAAAGATGCGGAGGACACCTCGTCTCCCAAAGTGAGACAGGCGTACGGGGTATTAACCGGAGTGGTGGGAATCCTGTTAAATGTTCTGCTTTTTGCAGGAAAATTTATTGCGGGAACGCTCAGTAAATCTATTTCCATCACAGCAGATGCTTTTAATAACCTGTCAGATGCCGGTTCTTCTTTTGTGACGTTAATCGGATTTAAACTGGCAGGAGCAAAGCCGGACCCGGAGCATCCCTTCGGACACGGACGGATTGAATATGTTTCGGGATTGGTGGTTTCGGGAGCAATTCTATTAATGGCCTTTGAGTTGATAAAAGATTCCATTGATAAGATTATACATCCTCAGACAGTGGATTTCAGTGCTTTGGCAGCAGGAATTCTGGTGGTATCCATTTTGGTAAAAATATATATGTATCTGTATAACAGCAGTATCAGTAAAAAGATTGATTCTGCGGCTATGAAAGCTACGGCTACGGACAGTTTAAGCGATACCATGGCAACCACCGTAGTTTTGATTGCATCTATCGTAGGCCATTATACAGGACTCAAGATTGACGGATATTGTGGAGTGTTGGTGGGATTGTTTATTTTCTACGCAGGTTTTTCCGCAGCCAAAGAGACTCTGGATCCCTTGCTGGGACAGCCGCCGGAGGAAGAATTTGTAGAGCAGATTGAAGAGATTGTCATGAGTTATGAGTTAGTGCAGGGTATCCATGATTTGGTGGTTCACGATTACGGTCCGGGAAGGGTGATGATTTCCCTTCATGCGGAAGTACCGGCAGAAGAAGACATTTTAGAGATTCACGATATGATAGATGTAATAGAAAATGATTTGGCAGATAAGCTGAACTGTGAAGCAGTCATTCATATGGATCCGTTGGTAACCAAGGATGAGCGTGTCAATGAATTGAAAAAGACCATCCGCGAGGTGGTGGACAGCCTGGATGGAGATGTGAGTATGCATGACTTCCGTACCGTTATCGGACCGACCCACACTAATATGATGTTTGATGTGGTGCTGCCATTCGGCTATTCCATGACAGATGAAATGGTAAAAGAAGAAATCCAAAAAAGAACATGGGATAGGCTGGGAGAGGGCTATAATACCGTAATCCAGATAGACAGACCATATACTACGGTAAAAAGAGCATAGTTAACTATCGATTTCGCCAGCCCAGATAAAAGCATATTTGGCTATGATGACAGCGATAATTTCGTTGATAATGGCAGCGGCAACAATGGTTCCCTGTACAATGCTGCAAAGGCTGGGATTGATTTCACTTAAAGTAGCAGCGGCAATTCCGGTGAATACAAGGGAAACCCCTGAGTGGGGCAAAAGGGTAAACCCCAGATACTTTGTAACGGTGGCAGGGGCTTTTGTTATTTTTCCGCCAATATAAGCACTTACGATTTTACCCGTTGCACGGGAGAGAATATAAACAGCGGTAAATAAGCCGGCACCGGCGATTAAGCGATAGTCCAACGGCATTCCCAGATTTATAATTACAAAAACCAACGACAAATTCAGCAGAGGATTGTATTTTTCAAATACAGCCTCTGTTTTTTCTTCCGGTACAAGATTGACCAGGGTGGCACTGAATGCCATTCCGATTAGAATATAGTTAAGCCGGAAGGAGTGGAATACCAAAACATCTATTGCAATTCCGATTGCAGTGGAAAGGCAGAGGAAAAACAGCAGCAAAATAAAATTCGCCTGACTGTTATTGATTCTTTTTATCATAAAGGAGGCGAGAATACACACGCCAATTCCAATCACAAAAGGCAGGCAGACGGAAGCAATAATCACAAGGGGGGATTCTGATGCAGCACCCATCACAGAGCTGATAGTGGAAATCACAGTAAAAAATACAACAACTCCAATAATATCATCGATGGCCGCCAAAGGAATAAGGGTCTGGGTAACAGGACCCTTTGTACGGTATTCATTTACAATGGAAAGAGTAGGGGCAGGAGCGGTAGCCAAAGCAATTCCCCCGAATATCAATGCCAGATACAGAGGAATACCTTTCCATAAAAACAGCAGTCCAAATACCAAGGTGACAAATAAAAATGTGCCAATGGACTGAATAAAGGTAATTCCAATAATTTGCTTTCCGGTTTTTGCCAGTTTGTGAAAAATAATTTCCCCTCCAATCATGACTCCGGCAAAACATTCAAAGGTTTTAACCGTAATCTTATACCAATCGGCGTTTATGATATCTAAAGTTACAATATCTGTCAGATATGGACCAAAGACCACGCCTGTAATCAACCATCCCAAGATAGCAGGCAATTTAACTTTTGCTACAATTTTACCTACTATAAGTGCAGTACATATTATTGCAAATATTCTTAAAATAGAAACAATCATTTTATTCTCCTTAACATTTCAATTACTGTGGTGGAATTGGCATCACATTCAATGGCTCTGTCAAATGCACCGTCGATAATCAATTGATAAATTCTTATTTCCTCATGAGATAGTCCGTTACAAATCTC